>NZ_JBITER010000027.1:0-102440 GCF_044455345.1 Streptomyces sp. NPDC051286
ATTGGTGGTGCTGGTCATGCCGGGGGATGCTCCTGTCTCGCCCATCCAGGCTAACCGGAGAACCCCGGTGCCTCAGTCGAGGCTGTCAGGAAGGGAACCGAGCAGCTGGGGAATTACGTGACCGCAGAGGCGGGGGCGAATGAGTCGGCGCGTCACTGCTCATCAAGGGATGCCTGCCGGGCAAGGAACTCCTCGAACGCCGCCTTCTGCTTCGGATCCATGAAGCCCTGGCGGACATCGCGGGCCTTCTCTTGGAGCCAGTGCGCCTCTTCGGGGTCCAGGAGCTCGGCGACCACCACACCTTTGCGAGCAACCGCCGTACGCCCTCCTACGCGACGACGAAAGAGCGTGAACGCGCCGAATTCCGCTGGGTGGGCCAGTTCCGGCTCCTCCGCCACAGCCCGGTTCTCGTCCCCAGCGTCACCCGTCGGGTAGCCGGTGGGGGCCCAGTGCTCCCAGAGCGCCAGCGTGGCCGCGGGCACCAGCACCGCGCGTTCCGCCTCTTCACGCCCCTCCCACAAGAACGTGACAGTGACGGGCTCGCCGACCGCCTCGGCCAACCCGAGCACCCTCTCCACCTCATCGTTGATCGGGTAACCCGCCACTACATCGATCTGAATGCCCATGGTGCCTGAGGCTACTGGCAGCTTCCGACACGCTAGACCCACAGCTCCTCCGCCTCGTCGACCACGGCGCACCACGTGGACCGTCCGAGACCGGTGATTTCACCGACTGATCGCCTGTCCGAGGCAGTACTGCGACGGAGAGCAACCGCTCCACACAATTTGGGCCAGGGCTCGTTCTCATGACCGTAGCCACTGGTATGACTGGGCCGCAGAACCCTCGACAGACTCCGCGAGTGTCGACGTGGAGTGCATGAGCCACACCGGCCGCAGTGGGCACAAGAGCTTCTGGCGGGTCCGTACATCGTTTGCCGTGGTCGTTCGGTGAGCCCCGATGGTCGCAGTCCCCGCGACGGGCGAGATCAGCCCTCAGCCGGCAGGGCCGCCGATGTCCCGTTGATCTTCGCGAACCGTTCCCGCCACGGGATGTGATCGGGATCCGGCGCGGGGGTGCCGTAGAAGGTCGCGTACGCGGCGGACTGGCGGCACGGGGCGCATTCCGTCTCGTCTCCCAGGGGGCGGAAGACGTGTTCCTCACCGGGCGAGGAGCAGACGACCAGGGCAGCGGCCGACGGGAGCTGAGGCGGCGAGGGCAGGACCGGGGCCTCGGGGAGCTTCTGGATGAGGCGGTAGCGCAGGAAGCCGACCGCTGAGCGCACGCCGCCTTCAGGACGTTCGGCGAGCAGTGCCTGTCGCAGGTCGGACTCGCTCAGCCCGCGCTCCAGCCACTTGACCGCCTCCACGGCCAGTGCGCGGGCCTCGCGTATTCCCAGGTGCAGTTCGCGGCGGGTGTGGCGCAGCGAGAGCAGAACCCGTTCCGCGCGGGCCAGTTGGAGGGAATCAGCCGGCCCCGCCGTGGGTTCGGGATCCGGTTCCGTCGTTGGCCCGGCTTCGGAGGGTGGGTGGGGAGTGGTCTTATCACTGTGGTCTTCTACCGGTTCATAGCCACCGACCCTCCGGGCGGTCGGCTCGCCGACCGTCGGAAACTGCGCACTCGGTGGCAGGGCGGCGGGTGGGGCCCCTCGTAGGTGTTCTGCCTGCTCACTCGTCAGAGGGTTGTTCGCGACCAGTTGCTCGGTGATCCAGCGGCCTCGACCGCCCTGGGTTCGCCACTCGTGTATGTACCCGTGCGCGACCAGTTGTTCCTTCGCCTTCTGGTACGCGCGGCCCTTGATGCCCAGCTTCTGGGCGAGTTCGCTCAGGGGCTTGCAGGGGGTCTCTTCCGGAAGGCCCTGGACGTACAGGAGCAGGATCTTCGCGTCACTGCTCAGACGCGGATGGCGCACGACATCGTGCGATGCCTTCGTGAAGCGCCGAGACGGGGCGATAACATGACGCAGCATTTCCGGTGGGTCCTGTCCACTGGTGATGAAGGCCCTCGGTCGGTGTTGGCGCACCGCCGGGGGCCGCTCTGTGTGCGCGTGAACACACAGAGCGTGATGGTTTCGTCACCGTACCGCACTGCCGCCATCTCCCACCACGTGAACGGGACTTCACGTCGCGGCCCTCGGTGCCGGTCAGGCGATCCGGACCGAGCTGTGCCGGTGGTTCGCCCTGCATGAGGGGCTGATCAGCCAACTCGCCATCGCTCCCTGACGTACCGGCAGCGCCCCGAAGCCCCGCTCGTTGAAGGCGTGGATGACATCGCACAGGTAGTCCTCGCCGACCTGGTGGAACATCGATTTGACTTGCCACTACATATCGCGAAAGCTAGATGCGTTCCCGTGGAGAGGTGGACCAGTGGATCCCCTGGCCGTACACAAGGCGCTCGCCAATCCGGCGCGCCTGCAGTTCATGCAGTGGCTGAGGGAGCCGGAGAAGTACTTCGACGAGGACTCCTACCGGCAGCAGGGGCTCGGCTTCCATATCGGGGTGTGCGTCGGCGACATCCAGAAGCGTGCCGGGCTGGCGCAGTCAGTGGTGTCCGGATACCTGCAGACCCTGAAGGACGCGGGGCTGCTCACCTCGGAACGCATCGGCAAGTGGACGTACTACCGGCGCAATGAGCCGGTGATCGAGGAGTTCGCCGCGCACGTCCGCGACGAGCTGTAGCCCACCCGATTCCCACACGCACCCTCCCCTGCAACTCAATGCATCTACTTTTCTAGATTTGATGAAAGGTTGCGATGAGAAGGACCTCCCTCACCGTCCTGGTGCTCGCCCTGGGCGTTTTCGGGATCATCACCACCGAGATGGGCATGGTCGGCGTACTCCCCCAGGTCTCGGCCGAGCTCGGTGTCACGCCGTCCGCGGCGGGGTGGCTCGTCGGGGTCTTTGCCCTGGTCATCGCCGTGTCCGGGCCGTTCACAACACTGCTCGCCTCCGGCGTCGACCGCAAGAAGGTGCTCGCTGCCGCAATCGCGGTGTTCGCCGTCTCCAACGCCGTCTACGCGCTCACCACGCAGTACGAGGTGATGCTGGCCTTCCGCGTCGTTCCCGCCCTCTTCCATCCGGTGTTCTTCGCGGTCGCGCTCGCGACCGCCACACGGCTGGTCCCCGCGAAGGACGCGACCCGGGCCACGACGACCGTGTTCGGCGGAGTCACCGTCGGCTTCGCCTTCGGCGTGCCGCTGACCTCGTACCTCGCCGAGCATGTGTCCCTGGCGTCGGCGTTCTGGTTCGGCGCGCTCGTCAACCTGATCGCCTTCCTCGGCATCCTGCGATTCGTACCGCCGACGCCTGTCGGACAACGAGTGGCCTACGGTGCCCAGTTGAGCGTTCTCAAGCGGTCCCGGATGTGGCTGACCATCGCGTCGGTCGTCCTCGTCTTCGCGGCGATGTTCTCGGTCTACGGCTACTTCGCCGAGTACCTGGGCCAGGTCACGCACATGGACGGCACCTGGGTCAGCGCCATGCTGATGGCGTTCGGCATCGTGATGATCCTCGGGAACCTCGCCTTCGGCAGCCTGTTGCGGCGCAACCTGATGCGTACGGTGGTCGCCTATCCGGTTCTGTGTCTGCTCGTCTACGTCTTCCTGTACGCCGTGGGCCCGCTGTTCGCGCCGATGGTCCTGGCCGTACTGGTCTGGGGGGCCGTGCACTCGGGCGGGCTCATCGTGAGCCAGAGCTGGCTGGGGAGGGACGCCGTCGAAGCGCCCGAGTTCGGCAACAGTCTCTTCATCTCGTTCTCGAACCTCGGCATCACCGTCGGAACCACAGTCGGGGGGTGGGTCATGGCTGAGTACGGCGCACGTCAACTTGCTTGGACCGGGGTCGGATTCGCTGTCGCTGCATTGCTTGCCATGGCTCTCCGGCTGGGCCTGGACCGCGCCGGTGCGCGACAGACGCCGCTGGCTGACCCGGACGTACAGAAACTCAGCGGGGTTCGGACGTGAGACGACCGTACGGGAGGCGGTCGCGAGTCGCCTCCGGCCTGCCCGGGTCCGTCAGCCCAGCAGCTGAACGGCCTCTCCACCGGGAGGGTTCCCTGGGAGTGAGGTGTGTGGCCGGGCACCGTCGCACGCCCGGGCGATCAGGGCTGCGATGTGTGCAGTGCACTCGCACGGGAACGCGAGGAAGCTGCCGGTGTGGGCAACCGGTCGACGGTCGCCGACTGTAATGTTGAGCTGCGGCGACACCACGGGGAGCACACGTGACGGCCGCCCGTGCGCGAGCTGCGTACCGCTACGTGCTCCACCGCATCACCGAGCACCCCGACACGGACATCACGTACGAGGCCGAATGTCTCTGGTGCGACTGGGCCGCGGAACCCTCGACAGGCTCCGCGAGTGTCGACGTGGAGTGCATGAGCCACACCGGGCGCAGTGGGCACAAGAGCTTCCGGCGGGTCCGTACAGAAGCGTGCAGGATCCCGGAATCCTGAACGTTGGTAAGTCGAAACCTGCATGCCAGTTGATGGCTGCGGCGGTCCCACGCGCGGGTTCCGGCTTAGCTGACGGGGTCGCGTGCCGGTCAAACGGTCGGGGCAGACTGGGGCTCCAGCACCTTGATCGGGGATCGGTGCAGGCCCCTGCGGTCGTAGAAGCGGGTCATGCCGAAGCCGAACAGCAGCGCCACCACGAAGCCCACGGCGATCATGGTCCAGCCACGGCCGAGCCCGGCATCGGCCTGTGCGCCGAAGTAGAGGATGGACCTGACACCGTCGACCACCTGTCGGAAGGGCTCGAACTCGGCGAGGAAACGGTAGAAGTCCGGAAGGGCTTCCAACGGGATCGTGGCGCCCGCCGACGGAATGGCAAAGCCGACCAGCACCAGCATGGACACCAGCTGGCCGGGCATCCCGAAGACCGCGAGCAGAGCCAGCGCGGTGATGCCCATCGCGGTGGTGGCGCAGGCCCCGTAGATCCACAGGAGCGCCAGGTGCGAGGCGTCGATGCCGACGATACCCACGGCCGCCACCAGTGCCAGGGCGGACGTCACCAGCGACAGGCCGGCCATGAGCCCGCACCCGATGGCGAAGTGACGCGTACGGCTGATGTGCTCCGCGGGCTTCACACGGCGGAAGGGGCCGTAGTCGCTGGCCGCGTACCCCAGCATGGCGTCCAGCTGGGTGTGGATCACATTGGCGCCCAGCATGCCGCCCAGGACGAGCACCAGGGTGTAGAAGAACGCGCTCAGCCCGAGTCCGCTGTGGGTGCCGATCTCATGGCCCTCCTGGACCGTCACCGTGATCGGGTCGGCGATCAGCAGCCGCTCGGCCGTGCTCGGCTGCTCGGCCTTCGCCGCATGGGCCGCCTTCGGCTTCGCGTGTCCGCTCTGCTCGGCCTTCGCCGCATGGGCTGCCTGCAGCTTCGCCTGCTGGCTCAGCTGCTTGCCCAGCTCGGTGGAAGTGGTGTGAGCCACCTGCCGGTTGATCTCGGAGGCCATGGAGGAGCCGAAGCTTCCCGAGGCGGGGTTGGTCAGCACCTGCAGGGTGGGGCGCTTCGGGTCCTGCTGCTGGGGGACGGCCAGCGCGGCCACGGATGCCGAGAAGTTCTCGGGGATCACCAGGGCGCCGTACGCCTTGTCCTTCCCCAGCAGCTCCTCGGCCTCGCTCCGGCTGACCTGCTTCCAGGCGACCTTCCCCTTCAGGTCCGGGGATTGGGCGATCTTCGCGGTGATCTGATCACCCAGGTTGATCTGCTTCCCGCCCGCGTTCACGCCCTCGTCGGCGTTCACCAGCGCGATCGGCAGATCGTGCGTGTAGCCGGTCGGGTTGTTGTTCGCACCCATGTACAGGAGCGAGAGCACGAAGGACAGCAGGCCGAGGATCAGCGCAGACGGGATCCACAGGCTCCGCCGGCGCAGCACCTTTCGTCCGGGCGCTCGATGAGGATGCATCGACTCAGACATGGCGCCTCCCCTCGGGAAGGAGCGCCATGGAGGCACTTTCATGACAAATAACGCTTGTATGACATGAGACCGGCAAGTCTGCTCCAGATGCGATGTTGCGCCGCGGTGCGCGTAAGACGTGCGGCAGAAGACGGTCCAGCCCTCGGACCGGCGGGCCCACGCTGGACACCTTCACTATCCAATGACTAGATACTCACACTATCCAGCGCCGGCTGTCGAACCGAGAGGCAGCGATACTGGTCACAGCACGGAAATCGAGGGAGCGCATGAGGATCTCGGAACTGAGCCGACGGTCGGGGGTGCCGGTCGCAAGCATCAAGTACTACCTGCGGGAGGGGCTGATGCCCGCGGGCCGCGCGATGGGGGCCACCCTGGCGGAATACGGCGAGGAGCATGTTCAGCGCCTGCGGCTGATCCGGGCGCTGACCACGCTGGGCGGGTTGTCCATCGCCGCTGCCCGTGACGTGCTCGCCGAGATCGACCAACCGCATGATGATCCGCGCGGCATGCTCGGCGTCATCCACTACGCCCTGCGTACCCCAGCCGATGCCACCGAGGCGGCCGGCGCCGAGGAACTGACAAAGCGCGTCGACAGCCTCATGGAGGCCATGGACTGGGACATATCGGAAGCCTCGCCCCACCGCCTCGCGCTGGCCGCGAGCCTGCGAGAGCTCAGCCGCCTCGGAGTGGACTTCGGCGTGGACGACCTCCTCCCGTACGCCAGGCTGGCCGCCGCCGTGGCGCAGCTGGACCTCGACCAGCTCGACGGCATCGAGGACCGGATGGCGCTCGCCGAACGGGCCGCGATTCTCACCCTGCTCCTCGAACCGGTCCTCGCCCTGCTCCGGCGGCTCGCCCAGGAGGGCGAGGCACGTCGCCGCACAGCGGAGGCCGCCGCGGCCCACACCGCGCAGTCCGGAGCCTGAGCCCTCTCAGCGACCCCACGGGCACCAGTGCCCGTGGGGTCCCGCACGACCCCGACGGACGCGCAGGCGAAAACCGCCTCAGCGAACCGCCTCGGCATCCGCCTCGTCGACCGGAGCGGAAATCGGGCCCGGGTCCTTGGTGTCGGTGTCGAACGGCGGTGCCGCCTCGGTCCACTTCATCGACGTGATCGTCGTGTAGTCCAGCAGCTCGCCCTTGCTCACACCGTCACCGCCCCGGGTGGCGACCGTCTCGGTGCCGAGCGGCATGCCCGTGGACTTGTCGAAGATCAGGCGAAGTTCGGGGGCGGGCTCGTAGGGGCTGGGGAGGGCGACGGCGTAGCCGGTGCGGCCGGTGTGGTCCTTGACGTCGCCGAGGGAGCGCACGCCGGGTTCGGCGGCGAGAAGGCGGTAGGCGGCGGCGCGCAGGGCCGGGGTGGACGGGAGGGTCGTGGCGAGTTGGACGGCTGTGTCGACGACGATCCGGTCGAGGATTTTCTCGGGGGCGTTGTAGTCCTTGTCGGCCAGGGCGAAAAGGCGCTTACGGAGGGCCTGTTCATCGGTGGGGAGCGTGGCCAGGAGGCGGAGGGGGAGGTCGCCCATATTGACGGTGTCCGCGGTTCCGCCAGGGGCGTCGTGTTGGACCTCGCCCTTGCCGGCGTAGGTGAAGGTCTCACCCTTCAGGTTCCACGATGTGGGGGAACCGCCGGCCTTCCACGCCGCCTCGTCGGTCTTGGTGGCGGGACGGGCCCCCAGGTCCCGGAGCTGCGACCACTGCTTGTTCTCGGCGGCGGCCGTCCAGTACCGCTGCTCGGTGCGGACGTCGACGGTGTACTTCTTGCCGGGAACCTTGCGGAGGGAACCGATGTGTTCCTCCACGTACCAGTACGTGCCAGAGCCGGCCGGTTGCTGCTCAACGTGGGAGGCGGCAGCGAGAAGGACCCGGCTGCCGGAGCCCAACGTCGCGGAGGGCGCAGTTCCTGGCTTCTCCGGCGCGGTGTCAGTGATCACCAGAGCCGCCACCGCCATCGCCGTGGCCAGGGCGAGACCCGAGACGAGAGGGCGGCCCACCCTCCGCGGCTGGGGGGTGGTACGAGCCTTGCGCGTCGCGCGCGGACGGGTCATGACCGTTGCGAGCTCCTCTTCCCGAACCGGCGACGGCGTGGGGCGGCTGGGGTCGAGGTGGGCGGGGCGGGCGGCCGTCAGACGGTGCAGGATGTCGTTCTTCACCGGGCTTCCTTTCCTACGGTGATCCGGACCCGGGTGGACACACGCCGCGCGGCTGCGGCTTCCTCCGTGAGCGGGGAGGCCGACGCGGCCTGGGTGAGACGTCTGCGCGCCCGGTGCAGACGGACCCGCAGCGTGATGGGTGAGCAGCCGACCACCGCGGCTGCCTGTGCCGGGGTCAGGCCCTGCCATCCGGAGAGGATCAGCAGTTCCCGATCGTCCTCCGGCAGCGTGGCCAGCGCAGTGAGCAGCGCGCTTCGCTCGGACACCTCCTCGGCAATGTCCGCCTCGATGGGTTCCGCCCAGGAGCGCAGCTCGGCGGCGAATGACGCGCGCCTGGCCTCCGCCCGGATGCTGTCCCGCAGGATGTTGCGGGCGACCCCGAGCAGCCATGGCAGCGGCAACTCGGGGACGTCGTCCAGCTTGCGCCAGGCCACGGTGAACGTCTCGTTCACCACCTCGTCGGCGACCTGCCGTCCCGCACGGCTGACCACGTAAGCCCACACGCGTTGCCGACAACCGTCGTAGATGGCGGTGAAACGATCCGCGTCGTAGTCGGGCACTGCCGCACCTCCTGTCTCTCCTGGAGTGTTCTGTCGTTGGGTAGTGGGCCGAACGGGCTGATCGTTACAGCGCCATGTCAGGAAACGCACCCGAGAAGCGAGGCGTACGTCACATCAGCGTCCGAAGCCGCGTCCGACGTCCTCGCCGGAACAGTCGAAATCACCAACGACCAGCTCGACGGCATCGAGGACCGGATGGCACTCGCCGAACGGGCCGCGATTCTCACCCTGCTCCTCGAACCGGTCCTCGCCCTGCTCCGGCGGCTCGCCCAGGAGGGCGAGTCACGTCGCCGCACAGCGGAGGCCGCCGCGGCCCACACCGCGCAGCCCGGAACCTGAGCCCTCCCGGCGCGGGCCTGCCCATTGCCTCGGCGAGGACGCGTTGCCTCGGCGAGGACGCGACGGTTCTTGACCTCTCACCCGTACTCCAGCCGGGCCGCCGGCTCCGGGCTGCTGCCGGGCCGGCGCTGGGGTGCGGGCGGTCACCACACCGGGTGGATGCGGCGGCCGTGGGTGGGATCGGCTCGTGGTTCGAGTCAGTCAGCCCGGAGCAGGGCGTGCAGCTCGACGGTGTCGATGATGTGGGCCCGCGAGGGGAACACCTGATGGAGCAGGACGTTGTGGACTTCGGTGTCCGGGTCGGCGACGCCGTCGGACAGGACGTAGAGCTGGTAGTCGCGGTCGGCCGCGTCCATGACGGTGGACAGGACGACGCCGCTGGTACTGATGCCGGAGACGACCAGAGTGTTAATGCCGCGCTCGCGCAGCTGCTGGTCGAGGTCGGTGGTGGACATGCCGCCGTAGCGGATCTTGCGCACGATGATGTCGCCGTCCTGGGGAGCCAGGCGCTCGTGGATGGCAGCGGCAGGGTCCTCGTGGTGCATGACGCGGTGTTGGGCCAGCGGGGCGAAGGACGTGTTGGTGCCCGGGATCGCGTCCCAGTCGGCCTCGGTGAAGCCGACGCGTACATAGGCGATGGTGCCGCCGTTTGCACGAACGTCAGCGATGGCCCCTTCCATGCGACCGAGCAGGGCTTCGCAGTCCCCGCCTTCGGGCAGCGCAGTCAGAATCGCGGGCTGGTAGTCCATCACGAGAAGAGCGGTGTGCGTGGGGTCGAGTGCGGGGGCAGTGCTCACGCGGGTGTTCTCCCTGCTGGTGGTGTGCCTGGTCGACGCGGACGCGCGTCGGCGGGCCAGCTGCAACTGGCGGGTTACAGCGGCGGGTTGCGGGGTGTCATGAGTGGTTACGGGCCGGTTCCGGCTCGTGCTGCGGCGTGTGGTCGTGTCGGGGAAGCAGGAGCGGGGTGGTCAGGATGAGCAGTCCCGCGACCGTGAGAGCGGTGCGTGGGCTGGTGACATCGGCGAGCAGCCCGCCGAGCGCGGTGAAGACGGCGATGGACGCCTGCTGGCCGATCGACCAGGCCGACAGGGTGCGGGCGACGAGATGCTTGGGGGTGTGTTCGAGCCGGTAGGTGGCAAGCACCGGGGTGTACAGGCTCATGTTGACGATGATCGCCAGCTCGACGGCCATCACGGTGACGAGGCCGACGACGCCGGGACGGACGAAGGGCAGGCCGATCAGCCAGATGGCGCGCAGGGTGCCGACGGTCCGGAAGACCCGGTGCCGGCCGTAGCGGGCCACGACACGGCGGGCCAGCCGGGAGCCGATGAGTCCGCCGAGACAGGGGGCGGCGAAGGCGAGGCCGTACTGCCAGGGTGGGAACCCGAGCTGGCGAAGCAGGAGCACGGCCAGCAGCGGCTCGGTGGCCATGATCAGACCGGAGACGAGCATGTTGTTGAGGTAGAGCGGCCGCAGACCGGGGTGGCCCATGATGTGTCGCCAGCCGTCGAGCAGTGCGCCCGCCCTGACCGGGCTTTTGCCGGTTGGTTGCGGCGCTTCTTCTCTGCCGTGAATCGCGGTGATGCCCAGCGCGGAGAGCAGGTAGCTGAGCGCGTCGGCCACCACGGTGGTGACCGGCCCGAACAGGCCGATCGCCGCCCCGCCCAGCGGTGGCCCGACCGCGATGGAGCTCCAGTTCGTGGACTCGAACCGCGCGTTGGCCACGAGCAGGTCGTCCGGCCGGACGAGGGCCTTGAGGTAGGCGCCGCCGGCCGCGTTGAACGCGATCTTGGCCGCGGCGACCAGGGTCGAGATCACGAGCAGCTGGACGAAACTGAGCCGACCGAAGGCATAGGCGACCGGGATCGTCGCCATGGCCACAAACCGGGTCAGGTCCATCGCGATCATGACCGGGCGCTTGCGCCGAAACTCCACCCACGGCGCGAGCGGCACCGCGATCAGCGCGCCCACCGCAGGCCCCACCGCGGACAGCGCGGACACCTCAGCGGGGCCGGCATGCAAAGCCAGCACGGCGATCAGGGGCAATGCCCCGAACCCCAGCCCGGACCCATAGGCGCTCACCGCATATGCCGCCCACAGCCAGCCGAACTGCCGGCCCAACCGTCTCCTGCCCACCATGCTCAGCGCGCTCCCCTTGTCCCACCTGAACAAACCGACGTTGACCAATGGGAGCTAAGCGGGCAGGACAACAGCAGGTCAAACAACCGTCTCGCCAACTATTCACAACTATCCGTTGTTCACTAAGGTAGGTCGGCGTGGATCTCGAAGCCGTACGTACCTTCGTCGCCGTCGCGGAAGCGGGCCAGTTCCAGAAAGCCGCCGCCGACCTGTCGATCACCCAGCAGGCTGTCTCCAAGCGCATCGCCGGACTGGAGCGCGACCTCGGCGTGCGGCTGTTCACCCGCACGCCGCGCGGTGCCGAGCTCACCATCGACGGGCAGGCGTTCCTGCCCCACGCACGCGAGCTGCTGCGCGTCGCCGAGCGCGCGGTCGCGTCCGTGCACACCAGCCGCCGTCCGCTGCGCGTCGACGTGATCAACTCGCGCGGCGCGGCGTCGGGCCTGATGCGGGGCTTCCACCGCGCCCACCCCGAGATCGACCTCGACGTGGTGATGCTGTTCGACGTCGAGACGGCCGTCACCGCCATCCGCTCCGGTGCGATCGACGCGTCCTTCCGCGCCGTCGCCATGCCTGGTCGGCCCTTTCCCGAGGACATCGAGTCCGTCCGGGTGCTCGACGAGCCGCTTCAGCTTCTCACCGGCCCCGCCCACGCTCTGGCGGGCGCCCGGTCGGTGACCGTCGCCCAGCTCGCCGGGCACCGGATCTGGATGCCCGGCATCGTCCCCGGTACCGAGTGGGCCGCCTACTACGACGACCTCGTCGCCGAGTTCGGCCTCACCATCGAGGCGACCGGCCCCAACTTCGGCTCCGACGCGCTCCTCGACACCGTCGCCGACACCCCGGCCCTGGCCACCTTCATGAGCGAGCAGACCCGCCTCGTCTGGCCCGCCGGCCACGGCCTGCGCCGCATCCCGGTGACCGACCCGACGCCCGTCTACCCGCACTCGCTCCTGTGGCACCGCGACAACCCCCACCCGGCGCTGGCCACCCTCCGCGCCCACCTCGCCGCCACAACGGCTGGCCACGACGCCGCCGGGACCTGGGTGCCGGACTGGGTCATTCCGCGCTGAACGCCGCCGAGGTGGGGCGGGAATACGTCGATCGCCTGTCCACTCGCCCGGCCTTGACCAGGAGCTCGGCGAAGTTGCGGCACACGTGGTCCGACTGGCGGCCGGTCTCATCCGGGCGGACCAGCTCCAGCGCTTCCTCCGTGCGACCCCACTGAAGCAGGATCTCAGCCGTTGCCCAGACGGCCGGGCCGCCAGCCTGCCGCGACGAACGGCTCCATTACTCTGCGGGCTCGCTCGAACTCCCCGGCTCTGCATAGCTCGCGGGCCGCGGCTTCGGCGCAGAACCACTCACCCCGCTCGCTCGCGGCCAGGATCACCAGGTTCAGTGCCGCACACTCTAGACATCCGATCTGTCGTCCGGTGAAATGGCCTCGCCCTCGACATACGTCGACGCATCCCCCCCACCCCTCCATTAAAGAACCGATCAATGGGCCAGGAGGTCTCTCGTGACGAATGAACCCCATCCGCAGAGACGAAGCATCCTCAAGTTCGGCGGTGCCCTCGCCCTCACACCGCTGATCACTCAGCTGGCCGGGGGATCCCCTGTGGGACAGGCCGTTGCCGCCGGGGCCGCCGCACCGGCGTCCGTCCAGTGGCCGACCCTGTCGCGCAAGGCGCTGAAGTATTCGATCCCCGCCGTGGACTGGCAGTCGCAGGCCCTGCCGATCGGCAACGGCCGGCTCGGCGCCATGCTCTTCGCCAACCCCTCCGAGGAGCGCGTCCAGTTCAACGAGCAGAGTCTCTGGGGTGGTGTCAACAACTATGACAACGCCCTCGCGGGCCAGCCGGACGACGCTTTCGACACCGGCATGACCGGCTTCGGCTCGTACCGGAACTTCGGTGATGTCGTCGTCACCTTCGGTTGCCGTGCGAAGGTCACGGCCCCGGGGGGACCGTACCGCACCTCCTCGACCGAGGGCGTCGACAAGACGTACGACGGTAACTCGAGCACCAAGTGGTGCATCGAGGCGCCCGGCACGAAGGTGCAGTGGCAGGTCGAGCTCCCCGAGCCTGTCGAAGTCGCGTCCTACCGTCTGACGAGTGCCAACGACGTGCCGCAGCGCGACCCGCAGGAGTGGACGCTCTCCGGTTCCCCCGACGGCACCACGTGGACCACACTGGACAGCCGCACTCTGGCGACGCCCTTCGAAAGCCGTTTCCAGACGAAGGACTTCACCTGTGCCGACACCGCGGCCTACCGCTTCTACCGGTTCGACTTCGTTCCCAAAGCAGGGGTCAGCCACTTCCAGGTGAGCGAGATCGGTCTGTCCGGCGTCGACCTCGGCGGCGCCGGTTCGATGTATCTGTCGTCGCCCAGCGGGCACTCCGAGGGATCCGGTTCCGGGACCGGGTCCCGGGCCAGGGACATCTCGAGTTCGGTGGACCGCGATCCGGCCAGGGTCTGGCGGGTCGACGCCGTCGCACCGGCGGTCGTCTGGCAGGTCGACCTGCCCACCGCAACCGCCGTCACCTCGTACACGCTGCGGGCGGCCCCGGACCGCCCGCAGGACGACCCCCGGCGATGGGCGCTCGAGGCGTCGCAGGACGGGCAGGCCTGGGTGACCCTCGACACGCAGAACCCCGGCGCACCCTTCGCCGGCCGCGGCGAGACCCGGACCTTCCGGATCACCAACAGCACGGCCTACCGCACCTACCGGCTCACGTTCACCCCCGGCGATTCGTCCACCGGCTTCCAGATCGGGGAGGTCGTGCTGGAAGGCAAGGGGTTCGACACGCGCATGCAGTCCACATTCGTCGACTACCAGCGCGCCCTGGACTTCTTCGAGGGTGTCCATGTCACCCGTTTCGGTGAGCCGGGGCGGCGCGTCCTGCGGGAGGCCTTCGCCAGCCGGTCCGCGGACGTCATGGTCTTCCGGTACACGTCGGACAGCGACCGGGGACTCTCCGGAGCGATCTCGCTGACGTCCGGACAGGATCAGGCCCCGACGACCGTCGACGCCGACGCCCGGCGGATCGCCTTCAGCGGTGTCATGGGCAACGGCCTCAAGCACGCGTCCACCGTCCAAGTCGCACACACCGACGGCGACTTCAGCACCGACGGGTCGGTGCTGAAGTTCACCGGCTGCACGACCCTGACCCTGCTCCTCGATGCCCGCACCGACTACAAGCTCGACGCCGCCGCCGGGTGGCGCGGAGCCGATCCGGAACCAGTCGTCGCCGCGGCGCTCGGCAAGGCGGCCGCCCGGTCCTACGACGAGATGCGCGACGAGCACACCGCCGAGATACGCGCCCTCATGAACCGCGTCTCCGTCGCCTGGGGCACCTCCGACGACGCGGTCGTCGCCCTGCCGACCAACGCCCGGCTGGCACGTTACGCGGCGGGCGGGGAGGACCCGACCCTCGAGCAGACGATGTTCGACTTCGGCCGATACCTGCTGATCAGTTCCTCGCGCCCGAAGGGTCTGCCCGCCAACCTCCAGGGCCTCTGGAACGACAGCAACACGCCGGCGTGGGCCTCCGACTACCACACCAACATCAATGTCCAGATGAACTACTGGGGAGCCGAGACGACGAACCTGCCGGAGTGCCACGAGGCACTCGTCGGGTTCATCAAGCAGGTGGCGGTGCCCAGCCGCGTGGCGACCCGCAACGCCTTCGGCAAGGACACGCGCGGCTGGACCGCCCGCACCAGCCAGAGCATCTTCGGCGGCAACTCATGGGAGTGGAACACCGTCGCGAGCGCCTGGTACGCGCAACACCTTTACGAACACTGGGCGTTCACCCAGGACCTGGTCTACCTCCGAACCGTCGCCTACCCGATGATCAAGGAGATCTGCGAGTTCTGGGAGGACCGCCTCAAGGAGCGCGAGGACGGACTCCTCGTCTCGCCGGACGGCTGGTCCCCCGAGCATGGGCCGCGCGAGGACGGCGTCATGTACGACCAGCAGATCATCTGGGACCTGTTCCAGAACTACCTCGACTGCGAGGCGGCGCTCGAGGCGGATGCCGACTACCGGGCCAAGGTCGTGGACATGCAGGCGCGCCTCGCGCCGAACAAGATCGGCCGGTGGGGTCAGCTGCAGGAGTGGCAGAAGGACATCGACAGCCCCACCGACATCCACCGCCACACCTCGCACCTCTTCGCGGTCTACCCGGGCCGCCAAATCACCCCGAAGACGGCCGACTTCGCAGCCGCCGCCCTCGTCTCGCTCAAGGCACGGTGCGGCGAGAAGGAAGGCGTCCCGTTCACGGCCGCGACGGTGTCGGGCGACAGCCGCCGCTCGTGGACCTGGCCCTGGCGGGCAGCCCTCTTCGCCCGCCTCGGTGACGGGCACCGCGCCCAGATCATGCTGCGCGGACTGCTGGCCTACAACACGCTGCCCAACATGTTCTGCAACCACCCGCCCTTCCAGATGGACGGCAACTTCGGCATCTCGGGCGCCGTGGTGGAGATGCTCCTGCAGAGCCACGACGGCGTCATCCACCTGCTGCCCGCCCTGCCGGACGAATGGAAGGCCAAGGGTTCCTTCACCGGGCTCCGCGCCCGCGGCGGCTACGAGGTCCGCTGTGAGTGGCGCGACGGGAAGGTCACGTCCTACGGGATCGTGGCCGACCGGGCGCGGAACCGGGGGAACGTCACCGTGCGGGTGAACGGCGTCGACACGAAGGTGAAGCCGATCAAGCCCTGACATCGGCCGTCCGCCGGCCGAAGCAGTGCGGCACGGGTCGTCGGCACAGCCGGTCTCTTCACCGTCTGTGCCGACCGGTGTCATCCGGCTCGCCCTTGGGATACGGGGTCCTCGACGGGACCGTCGCCGCGCCGAGGCCGCCACCGGGCGCTGTGACCACCGGCGGACCGGCGGCTGTGGGCGATCAAGGATCAATTCGACAGCGGGCGCCGTCCGAAGCCGCCCGACAGGCTCTCAGCCGCGTTCGAAGCAGTGCGACTGCCCGATGACCGAGAAGCCGCGGCGCTCGTACCAATGGCGTGGCCAGTCGCCCGCGTCTGCGAGCAGGAACCGTGTACCGCAGCCCGCGTCGGTGGCCATGCGCAGAGCCGTGGCAAGGACTGCGTCGGCATGGCCGCGGCCGAGGTGGGTCTCGGAGGTCATCAGGTCCTCGATCTGGGCCATGCCGGTTGCCGGGTCCAGATAGAGATCCGCCCACGAGGCGACCTCGCCTTCGTCCGTACGGGCCGCTATGAAATGCACGGCGTCGGCGCCGCGGCAGCGGGCCTCGCGGCGGTCGACGAGGTGGCGTACGACCGCGTCGTCGGCGTCCGGGAGGAAGCCGCGCCAGCGCCGGGTGAGCGGCGCACGGATCGCGTCGAGGTCGACCTCCTCCGCGTGACCTCCGGCCGGCAGCGGGCCCGTGTGCGCCATGATCAGCTCGATGGTGTGGGTGTATCCGGCGCGGATCAGCGGCTCCGCGCACGCCCTCCCCGTCTCGTCGTCGAGGACGAAGAGCAGTCGGAACGGCAGATGTCCCAGCGCCTCGTCCGCGATGCCGGGCAGCGCCTCGGGGGCGACAGGCCCGTCGATGACGACCTGGTTGTTCGCGTGCGAGTGCGCGAAGGTGTCGTCGAGGGCGGCGAATCCGCCCGGGAGACCGATGGTCCGCGCGGCCTGGCGGCGGGCGAAGGCCGAGAGGAAGGCGTTGATTCGTTGCAGTTCTGAGCGTGGCATGGGGCGAGCTTAGGAAGCCGCGGACCGTGGGCGCCTTCGCTTTTCCGGCCTCACCTCGTGGGATCCAGGACCTCGTACGGGCTCACCACGTGGAAGGTCTGGCAAAGTGATCCACCTGGGCGTCGGCAAACCGATTCAGCAGCCCACTTCTGAGTGACTGAACCCGTTCTTTCCGTCATAGGCGCAGGTCACCAAAGCACGCTGGTGCGGTACGTGTTCCCCCGCACCGCTCAAGGAGTGCCCTTCATGCGTCTTCGTACCACCGTGGCTGCCGCCCTCGGCGCTCTCGCGCTCGTCGTGACTCTGCCGACCTCGGCCGACGCGGCCTCCGGAGACTTCCTCTACCGGTTCACCGGGCTCGACGGCACCCCGCAATACGCCGGCCTGATCGACCCGGCGAGCCGCGAGTGCATCACGCTGCCCGAGGTCGCCGACCCGGGCTCGTCGAACCCCGCAGACTCTCCCTGGAACTTCACCGACTCCACCGCCACCGTCTTCACCGGCCCCGACTGCGAGGGTGCCTTCTTCACCCTTCGGCCCTTCGGCGGTCACGCCTCCAAGCGGCTGAAGCTCCGTTCTGTCGTGTTCAGCTGATCCTGATTCAGGTCCTGATCGTCTGATCACGTTCCCTGTTCCGGACGCCCCGGTTCGTGTCGCCTCGCGCTCGCGCCGGGGCGATTTTCCGGGCAGCCTCCTGGTCAGCGGAAAGCGGAAGCTCTGCGGTTGCGCACTGCCTTGACCGTGACGATCACGGCCACCGCCACGATCACGATCAGGGCAATCGCCCCGATCGCCGACCGGCCACCCTGGTTGAAGATCGCCGAGCCCAGCATCAGAGCAACCATCAGCACGAGCTGCAGCGCCACCCACAGCACGATGAGGCTGATGGCCACCCGGATGACGAACGAGAAGCTCGGTCGCCTCAGGCCGCGTACGGCGTTCTCCAGACGTGCCAGGTCCACGGCCACGCGCTCCTGGCTCTTCTCCAGCGCTGCCAGGCGTTCTTCGAGTTCAGGGCTGGTCATGGGCATGACTCTAAGTGACAGGCTCGATCGCTATGCCTACGGTGTCGCTACCGGAGTGGCAGCACTGGCGCAGATGGGCCGGGTCCGGGCGGAATAGGAACGGGCGGCCGCGATGAGGCCGAAGCCCAGACCGCCAAAGGCAAGACCACCGAACAGGACCATGCAGGTAATCCCGGAACTGGTGGTGAACGCCCCAGACGGTTTCAGCTTCGGCAGCACTCCGACGGCAATGAGCGGGGCGTAGACCACCAGGGCAACCCCATACACGGACAGGCCGACCGCGCACAACCAGGCCGGCAGCAAGGGCAGTAGACGCGGAACCCGCCGCCCGGAGAGGAACAGGGTCCAGCGGGGGAAGACCTGCCCCCACGGGTACAGCAGCCCCAGGAGCAGGAAGACCGCGGCAG
The DNA here is from genome assembly GCF_044455345.1 of Streptomyces sp. NPDC051286. Classification (NCBI taxonomy): domain Bacteria; kingdom Bacillati; phylum Actinomycetota; class Actinomycetes; order Kitasatosporales; family Streptomycetaceae; genus Streptomyces; species Streptomyces sp. NPDC051286. The sequence continues at coordinate 18,258 of NZ_JBITER010000027.1, forward strand.
CCCCGGCCAGCACGGTGACGTCGATTCCCACCGATGCGAGGGCCTTCGAGACCCCCGACGCGCCCTCGTTCGCCTCCCGCCACCCCTGCGCCGTCACGCCGATCGCATCGCCACCCAGCGTCCAGATGGTCTTGACCCCCGCCCACGGCAGAAGCCCGCACATCAGCAGGTAGACCGTGCGCCTGGTCCGCTTCGACGCGAGGGCGGGGCCGGGGTGGGCGAGCGGACCGTAGGAAGTCCCTGGGTGGGCGTGTCCACACCGCGGGCATCTGCCACGCAGCCGTCGGCGGTACGACAGGGCGACAAGGATCAGAAGAGCGGCGCCCACCGCGCTCAACAGCGTATGCGCCAGGCCGGTGGCGCTCTCCACCCCGGAGAACGACGCCAGCATCACGAAGTACGCCGGCAGGCCGGCCATCCCCATGACGAACACCGGGACCGTCAGAATCAGCGACGCCGCCACTGTCACTCGGCCACGCCTGGCGAGCGGCCGGGTGGTGGCGAGGCAGGCTCCGGCAGCAAGTACGGCGAGGGCGGCCAGGAACAGCTGGACCGTCGGCGCATACGCAACGTCAGGCGACCAGGGCACGGTGGTGCCCGATGCGGCCCACGTGACCTGGACTGCGGCGAACAACACGCCCCACGCCGCGGCGGCATACGGCGCCCACAGGGGCCAGCGCCACGACCACACCGTCCACGCCGCGTCCTCCGCCGGCGGCCTGGAGCCGGTAGGCGTCCGCGATTTCGTAGGAACAACCACCGTGACCTCCGGTTCCACGTTGCTGACAATCAAGACTCCCCCGCACCCGCAGCTGTCGCGTCCCACGCACGAACCATCCGCCTCCCTCCCCCGGGGGAGGAACGAATGAGCCTCGCGGATGACCGGATCCCGCCGTGCTGCAGGCCGTTGGTGCGCTGTACCGGTGCGCGTGCCGGCTAGCCAGTGCCCCTCCCGGCAAGCTTTGCCCCTCAGTGATGTGACGCGCCGGCGATGTCGGCGGCGCGGTAGGGCAGGCGGCGGAGGACGCCGACGGGGCGGCGTACGCCGACGTGATGTCGGAGTACACCGCCCTGGAGCGGGACGAGTTGCCGGCTGCGGCCCGCAGGCTGCTGACCCCTACTTCGGGTCGCGGTTGAACACCGACTTGGACCAGACGTAGCCGAGCACGGCCAGCCCCAGGCACCAGACCACGGCCAGCCACCCGTTGTTCCCGATCTCGGTGCCGAGCAGCAGCCCGCGCAGGGTCTCGATGGCCGGGGTGAACGGCTGGTACTCGGCGATCGGCTGGAACCAGCCCGGCATCGCGTCGACCGGGACGAAGGTGCTGGAGATGAGCGGCAGGAAGATCAGCGGCAGGGCGTTGTTGCTGGCGGCCTCGGCGTTCGGGCTGATCAGGCCCATGCCGACCGCGATCCAGGTGAGCGCCGTGGCGAAGAGCACGAGCAGTCCGAACGCCGCGAGCCACTCCAGGACGGTGGCATCGGTGGAGCGGAAGCCGATGGCCACGGCGACGGCGCCGACGAGGACCACGCTGATGATCGACTGCAGCACGCTGCCGACGACGTGTCCGATGAGCACGGAGCCGCGGTGGATCGCCATGGTGCGGAAGCGGGCGATGATGCCCTCGGTCATGTCGTTGGAGACGGAGACCGCGGTGCCGATCGTGGTGCTGCCGATGGTCATCAGCACGAGGCCCGGGACGAGATACGCGATGTACTCGGAGCGGTCCGCACCGCCGCCGCCGATGCCCGCGCTCATCACGTCGCCGAAGATGTAGACGAAGAGCAGCAGCAGCATGACCGGCGTGAGCAGCAGGTTCAGGGTCATGGACGGGTAGCGCCGCGCGTGCAGCAGATTCCGCCGCAACATCGTCGACGAGTCGCGCACGGCGAGGGAGAGGGAGCTCATCGGACATCCTCCTTGGACTGGTTGTTCTGGCTGGGCACGCTGGAGCCGGTCAGGGCGAAGAACACGTCGTCGAGGTCGGGGGTGTGCACGGTCAGCTCGTCCGCCTCGATGCCGGCCGAGTCCAGCCAGTCGAGGATCGAGCGCAGCTCGCGCTGGCTGCCGTCGCTGGGGATCTGCAGCGCCAAAGCCTCGTCATCCCGGGTGGCCTCGCGCAGCGCGGAGGCGGCCGACTGGTACACCGTCGGATCGGAGAACCGGATCCGGACGTGCCCGCCGGGGATCAGCCGCTTCAGCTCGTCGGCACTCCCCTCGGCGACGATCTTGCCGCCGTTCAGCAGCGCGATGCGGTCGGCGAGCTCGTCGGCCTCCTCCAGGTACTGAGTGGTGAGGAAGACGGTGACGCCGCCGGAGACGAGTTCGCGGATGATCTGCCACATGTTGTGGCGGGCGCGCGGGTCGAGGCCGGTGGTCGGCTCGTCGAGGAAGATGATCCGCGGGTTGCCGACCAGGGTCATGGCGATGTCCAGGCGGCGCTTCATCCCGCCGGAGTAGGTGGAGGCGGGCTTCTTTGCGGCCTCGGTGAGGTCGAACCGCTCGAGCAGCTCGGCGGCGACGCGCCGCCCCTCACGCTTGGACAGATGGTGCAGGTCCGCCATGAGGAGCATGTTCTCCTCGCCGGTGATCAGCCCGTCGACGGCGGAGAACTGCCCGGTGACACCGATCGCGGCCCGCACCGCCTGCGGGTGGGTGGCAAGGTCGTGGCCCGCTACCTGCGCCTGCCCGCCGTCGGCCGCGATGAGCGTGGACAGGATCTTCACTGCGGTGGTCTTGCCGGCGCCGTTCGGGCCGAGCAGCGCGAACACGGTCCCGGCCGGGACGACGAGGTCGATGCCGTCGAGGACGGTCTTGTCGCCGTACGACTTGCGCAGATCGGCTGCGGAGACGGCGGCGGGCGGCTGCTGGCCGTTGCCCGGCCTGGGCGTGGGCATGACAGAAGAAGGCATGGGGCCCTCCCATTCGAAGGAGTGGTGAGCGGTGAAGTGGCCTTGGCTGTAAGGAAAGGAGATGGGGCGGGTCAGGCCCGCGCGGCGGATGTCGATGTTGCCGTAGCGAGTGCGGGCCATGACCTCGACGGTGTCCTCGGACTTGTCCGGACTCTCGGACGCAGCGGCGGCGTTGCGCACCTGGCCGTTGAGGGGCCGGTCAGGCCCGGGCGCGGCGGATGTCGATGTTGCCGTAGCGGGTGCGGGCCTTGACCTCGACGGTGTCCTCGGTCTTGTCGGGGCTCTCGGACGCGGCGAGCGCGTTGCGCACCTGCCCGTTGCCCGAGCTGACGTCGAGCCAGGCGGCCGTGCCCTCGCGGACGCCGACCTCGATGGCGCCGTAGGAGGTCTCCAACTGGACGGTGCCACGGGCCACGTCGCCCACGCGCAGGGTGCCGTGCGCGGTGGTCGCGGTGACGGAGCCCTCGGCGCGCTGGATGTCGATGTCGCCGTTGGCTCCGCTCACCCGCAGCTCGCCGATCGCGGCGCCGACGGTCGTGGTGCCGTGCGAGTTCTTCAGGACGGCCGGGCCGTCCACCACACCGACGCGCAGGCTGCCGGAACTGGTGGTGATCTCGGCCAGACCCTCGACCTGGTCCACGGTGATCGAGCCGTGCGACGCGGTCAGCTGCAGCGGACCCGTCGCATCCAGGCGGACGTCACCCGACGACGTCTTCACGCGGACCTCGCCGAGCCGGCCCTCGCCGAGCACCTGGGTCCAGGAGCCGGTCGTGTCGACGCGCGAGCCGGTGGGCAGTTCGACCGTCACGTCGACGCTGCCGGTGGGCCCGACGAGGTAGCGCCCCTTGGGTGTTCTGATGGTCAGCACGCCGCTCGCGTAGGTGACCTCGGTCTGCTCGGCGACCCGCACGTCCTTGTCCTTCTTCGGGTCGCGGGGCCGCACCTCGACGACTGTGTCGAGGCGGTCGCTCGCGGAGAACTGGATGGAACCGGCGGCCACGTTGGCGGTGACCGAGATCGGCTGGGGAGTGTCGAAAGAAGGCATGGCTGTCCCGTCCTCTTGGGTCTTCGTGGCGTCCCTGCTGGTGGGACGTGGTGCGGGTGAAGTGGGGGCGGGCGGGGCGCGGCTAGCGCACCCAGCCCGTGAAGCTCTGTCCGACCGTGCGGGTGGTGCGGGTCTTCTCCGCCGTACGTGACTGGGTGCCGCCGTCGACCGCGGCCGACACGGCTCGTACCAGCCACGCGTTGACCGACAGGCCCTCGCGGCTCGCGGCCTCCTCGGCGCGCGCCTTGAGGTGGGCGGGCAGGCGCAGATTGACGCGGGCGGTGCCGCCTTCGTCGCCGTCGGCGGGTGCCGGGGCCGGGGACTTGAGCGGCTCGGTGGGCCCGCTCCTGTCCTCGTACGCCTCGTCGCCCGCCGGCCGCGTCACGACGAAGTCGGGGTCGAGCCCGCGCAGTCGTACGTCGACCGACCCGGGGGCGAGTTCACGGGTGATCTCGTCCATCGCGGCGGAGAGCACATTGAGCATCGTCAGGCGGGTCGCCGACTCCAGGGGAGCGGTGAGCCGCTCGGCCAGCTCGCGGGCTTCTTCGCCGCCGGCTTCGGCGGCCACCGCGAGTTCGCGGCGGAGGTTGTCGACATACGGCGTGAGGTCCATGACGTCATAGTGGCACCACCATGGCGCCACACGCAAGCCCGCGAGGGGAACGATTGCGGGCCATGGCTCGCCCAACGACTCTGACCTGCGGAAACGTGTCGACATCGAGTTGCGTCAATGCGGTGCCACATGGAGTCTCGACCTCTCTGGCGCACCTAGTGGTGCCACGTGGCACCACTAGGTGCCACGTCTGACGCCACACGCACCCAGGGCCGAGACCCCGTGCCGCAGCGGACAACAGGCGTCATGTCCGAGCCGATGCAAGACTGACCATGCACGCCGGGGTCCGGCTGACCGACGCCGCCGTCATCGGGCGTTTTGATGCTCTACCCCGGCAGCTTCGAGTTCCGTCCGGCACATGGGCCGACGGAAGGAGCAATCGACCGCTCAGCAGCACCGGTGACCACGCGGGCCGAAGGGCGGCGATGCCGCACATCGCGAGGGCATCGGTCGTAGCTGCCGAACAGGCGCGGAAGGCAGGAACGACACCAAGCTCTCCGCCTCGTCCGAGCCGCATGGGCCGCCATTCCCTACGGCGGTGATCGAAGCTCGCTGTCCGGCCCGGGCGGCTCCACAGACCGTCATGCACCACTGGAGGCTTCATCATGTCGAGTACCGAGCAGGCGAACACCGAGCAGGAACCACGATCCGAAGCGTGGAAGACCGCGCTGACCGTGCTGCAGACGGCAAAGCCGCCGTACATCCCGGAGGGTGTCGAGGCGATGACCGTTCTCATCGAATTTCCTCCGGGCGACCCCGGCACACCTCCGCACCGGCACTCGGGCCCGGCTTTCGGCTACATGCTGGAGGGGGAGATGCTCTTCGAGCTCGAAGGCGAGCCGGAGCGCGTGATCAAGGCCGGGGAAACATTCTGGGAGCCGGGCGGCGACGTCATCCACTATCAGGACGGAAACAACCGGACGGACACCCGGAGCCGATTCCTCGTGACGATGCTGTGCGCGCCGGGTCAGCCCATGCTGACCCTGGTCGATGACGAGGAGCTGGCACAGCGTAAGGACCGGCGGGCTCCACGTCCTGCCTGACGGCGGCGGTGCGCTCCGCACGCGAACGGCGGGCCGGGTCCCGGAGGCCGACGAGCCGACCGGTGTACGGCAATGGCCCAGCGGAGCCGAGGAATCGCGTCACGGCGTGGACGACGCGGCACCGTCAGCGGTAGTCCTCCGGGTGGCCCTGCATCCAGGTGTTGATGCGGTCGCGCGTGCCGAGCAGCTCGGATCGGTGCTTCTCCAGATTGGCCGTGGAGGTGTCGCCGTTCAGGGACGTGCGCAGCGCGGCCACCCACGCCACGGGCTCCTTGAAGCGTCCGGGGCCGTTCGGGTACGCCTTCATCGACGCTTCCAGGCCCACCAGTTGGTCGTTGACCCGGCCCAGGACATAGCCGCAGTCGCCCGCGCCCGGGGTGCAGGTCTCACCCAGGGTGGCCTGTAGCGTGGCGAAGGCGTCACGGACCGGTGCGGGCTTGGTCGCGAGTACTTCGGATGCGGCGGCGTCCTCCGCGGCGGCTGACGCCTCGGCGTCCGCTTCCCCAGCCTCGGCCGCCTTGGACGCGGCTGCCGCGTTGGCCGATGGCGCCACGTACGGGACGTCGTCGCCGGGTCCCTCCGTTGTGTGGGCGCTGCTGCAGCCCACCAGGAACGCGCCCAGGAGCAGGGGAAGCGGCAGCGCAGCAGCAGTGCGTGCGAACGTACGGACAGACATGAGGCCCCCTCGTCGGTTGGCGCAGACCATACCTCACGGCCAGTCGCACCAAGCGGGCCCTGAACTCCTCATTCCGCACGCGTAGTTCGCGCGGTCCGTTCGGCCGCCCGTCGCGTCCCGCGTGCCGGCGACCACGCACCCGCACCCGCACCCGCACCCGCACCCGCACCCGCACCCGCGGATCGTGCCGCTCTCAGCCCGTGATCAGGGTCTGCAGCGCCGGCGCGTACAGGTCCGCGAGGTGTTCGGGGGTAGCCAGCGCGCCCGCGCCCTCGCGGTGCAGGCTCAGGGTGGCGCCGAGGCCGAGGAGGTGACCGGCGATCAGTTCGGCGCGCAGGGCGCGTTCGTGGCCGGGGAGGCGGGCGGTCAGTGCCTCGGTGACCTGCTCGTGGAAGCGGTCGCGCAGCAGCGAGCGTTCGTCCTGGTTGCCGAGGGAGAACACGACGCGCAGGAGCAGGTCCGTCTGCTGTTCGCGGCGACGGCGCACGAGCGTGATCACCATGTGACGGCCGAGCTCGTCCAGCGGCGCGTCGAAGAGTTCCTCGGCGGCCGGGCCGAAGTCGGCGACCGTGTTGAAGAGTTCTTCCTTGCGGCCGAAGTGCTTGACCACCAGGGAGGGGCTGACTCCCGCGTCGGCGGCGATCCCCCGGATGGTCACATCCGCGTACGGGCGCTGGGTGAACGCCCGCCGGGCCGCCCGCAGAATCGCGTCCCGGCCCGTGCCGGGGTCGATGGGGTCCGGAGCCGGAGCGGTGGCCTGGCTGCCGGTCATGCGCCCTCCTCGATGGTGATCGTCCGCGCACCGCCCTTGCGGTCGTCGCGGCTCTCTCCGACCGTACCCGCCCCGGCCGTGCGCCCGCCGGGCAGGAACAGGGTGACCGTCAGCGCCAGCAGCGCCGCGCCCGCCGCGATCAGGAAGACCAGCTGATACGCGTGGAGCGTCGGAGCCGTCCGGCCGCCCGCCCGGAACGTGAGGTTGGCCAGGACGGCGGCCACCGTCGCGCTGCAGAACGCCTGACCGATCGATCTCATCAGCGTGTTGAGACCGTTGGCCGCGCCCGTCTCGCCCGGCGGGACCCCGCGCATCACCAGCGCGGGCAGCGCCGAGTACGCGATGGCCGTGCCCGACGCGACGACCGTCGCGCCGGCGATGATCAGCCACAGGCTGTGGCTGGTGAAGTACCGCACCACGTAGCCGACGGCGATGATTCCGGCCGCCAGCGTCAGACTGACCTTCGGTCCGTACGCCGCGGAGATCCGTGCCGAGACCGGCGAGAGCGCCACCATCGACACGCCGCCGGGCAGCAGGCACAGTCCGCTGACGACGAGCGAGGCGCCGAGCCCGTAACCGGTCGCCTTCGGCTCCTGCACCATCTGCGCGGTGACCAGCGAGTTCGCGTAGAAGGCGAAGCCGATCAGCAGAGCTGCGACGTTGGTCAGCAGGACGGCCGGGCGGGCCGAGACCCGCAGGTCGACCATGGGCGTCGTCACGCGGAGCTCATACGCGCCCCAGAGCAGCGCCACCACGACGGCGGCGACGAGCAGTCCGACCGTGCGGGTCGACGTCCAGCCCCACTCGGCGCCCTGTGTCACCGCGAGCAGCAGACAGACCAGGGCGGCGGACAGCCCGAGCGCGCCGACGGCGTCGAAACGGCCGCGCGAGCGCAGCGGGGACTCGGGCACGCAGCAGAGCACCAGCACGATGTCGATGAGGCCGATCACTCCCGACACCCAGAACATGGTGTGCCAGTCGAAGTGCTCGACGACGAGCGCGGCGACCGGCAGCCCGACGGCCGCACCGATGCCGAGCGTCGAACTCATCAGGGCGACCGCGGAGAGGACACGCTCGGGCGGGAGTTCGTCGCGCAGGATGCTGATGCCCAGCGGTACGACGGCGAGCGCGGCGCCCTGGAGGGCGCGGCCGGTGATCAGTACGCCGATGTGGGAGCTGACCGCGCACAGCACCGAACCGATGACCAGCACCGCGAGCGAGGCGACGAGCACCCGCCGCTTGCCGTACATGTCGCCGACCCGGCCCAGCACGGGTGTGAAGACGGCGCCGGTGAGAAGGGTGACGGTGACCAGCCAGCTCGCGGCAGCCGGGGTCGCGCCGGTGAGGGCCGGGACGTGCGGCAGAAGCGGGACGACGATCGTCTGCATGATCGCGACCACGACCCCGCAGAAGGCGAGGACGCCCACGGCGAAACGGGGGTGGTGCGGGGTCGGCGTCCGGGCGGCTGCCCCGTCGGGGGCAGATGTGTCCGCGGGCATGCGATCTCCGTGGGGTGCTCGGCGGTGGCGGTGGACGCCAGGGGTGCACAGACGTTCACCTCCTAGGGTAAACGCTTGTGCACCCCCTGGGGAGCCGGGTGTCCGCCAACCGCGTTAGCCTCGGAAGCCACAGCAAGAGCCACGACACGAGAAGGCGAAGGTGGCGGCGATGGCAAAGGTTCCTACAGCGGCAGTGGCGGCGAGCGGACTCGTTGGCGGGTACGCGGTCGCGCGATGGACCAAGAAGCGGCCACTCGGCGGGGTCGCGCTCGCCGCAGCGGGCACGGTCGCCGCGTACGAATGGAACCGGCAGGCCGGACCGCGTGCGGCCGTCGCACTGACCACGGCCTACGTCGGCGCGTTCGCCGGATCGCACCCGCTGGCCAAGAAGGTCGGCGCCTGGCCCGCCGTCTTCACCGTGGCGGGCACCGTCGCCGCCGCGTCGTGGGCGGTCACCCGCCGCGCCGCCTGAGAAGTTTTCTTCCCGTCAGGCCCGCAGCACACTGAACGCGGGCTCGCCGGCGTCCGTATTCAAGAGCACTCCCCCGCGTAAGAGGCCGGGTGCGTGCCCGTACGACAGGACGGGTACGCACCTGGGACCCTCACCGGAGCGGGCGCACGCGCGCGATGCGGGCCCCTCTCAGGTCGGTTGAAAGGCTGCGTTGAATGCAAAGCGAGAATCCGGACGGGTCGCGTGCAGAGGTCTCGGAATGGGCAGACGGGGCGCATCGCAACGCCTCGTAGAAGCGGATTTGCCCGATCAATCCCTCGGTGCTGGAATTCCACGCGAGTCGCTCCGCGAGCGAATCCAGCTCAGGCAGGAGTTCGGCGTGCACCTCTTGGCGTGCCGTCAGAGACCACCCGCCGGCCGTCCGGGGGCGAAGTCCACGGCGTACACGTCACTCATATCCGCAGCGTAATACCCCGGCGGTAGTCAGCTCGCTGCCGTGACCGAACAGCCGCGCGCAGAACAGACACACCCGCACGCTGACCCGGCTGCGGCACCCCCCGCCGGGGCGCGGCCGGCCGCCCGCCGCGCCCGGTGACTACGCGCCGAACGCCTGCGACACCGTGTAGATCAGCAGGCCCGCCAGCGCACCCACCACCGTGCCGTTGATCCGGATGAACTGCAGGTCACGGCCGATGTGCGCCTCGATCTTCTTCGAGGTCTGGTCCGCGTCCCAGCTCGCGACCGTGTCACTGATCAGCGAGGTGATCTCCGTGCGGTACCTCGTGACGACATACACCGCCGCATCCTCCAGCCAGCCCTCCAGCTTCGCCTGCATCCGCCCGTCCGTCGCCAGCCGCGCGCCGAACGTCAACAGCGAGGCGCGCGCCCGCAGCCGCAGCTCGCTCTGCTCGTCCTCCGCCGCCGCGATGATCATCGTGCGTACCGACGACCAGGCCGACGCGATGACCTCCTGGACCTCGCCGCGCCCCAGGATCTCCGTCTTCAGCCGCTCCACCCGCGCCCGGGTGTCCGAGTCGGTCTGGAGGTCGGCCGCGAAGTCCGTCAGGAACGTGTCGATCGCGGCGCGCGCCGGATGCCCCGGCATGTCCCGCATCTCCGTCACGAAACGCAGCAGCTCCTTGTAGACCCGCTCCCCCACCCGCTTGTCGACGAACCGCGGCGTCCACCCCGGCGCCCCGCCCTGCACCGCGTCCATCACGGAGTCGCCGTGCAGCACCAGCCAGTCGTGCGCACGTACACAGATCAGGTCCACGACCCGGCGGTGGCCGCCGTCGGCGACGATCTTCTCCAGCATCTTCCCGAGGCCGGGGCCGACCTCCGCCGCGTTCGCCCGCCGGGTGATCGCCTCAGCCACCACGGCCTGCACGTCCGCGTCCCGCAGGACCGTCAGCGCGCCGCGCAGCGCGGTCGCCAGCTCCGCGGTGACCCGGTCGGCGTGGTCCGGCTCCGCCAGCCAGACACCGAGCCGGCCGCCGATGCCCAACGCCTCGATCCGGCCGCGCACGACATCACCCGACAGGAAATTCTCCCCGACGAAGGAACCCAGAGAGGCCCCGAGCTGATCCTTCTTGGTCGGGATGATGGCGGTGTGCGGGATCGGCAGGCCGAGCGGGCGCTTGAACAGCGCCGTGACGGCGAACCAGTCGGCCAGCGCACCCACCATCCCCGCCTCGGCGGCCGCGGCGACGAAGCCCGGCCAGCCGCCCACACCCGCGCTCTTCGCCCAGGTGGCGAGGACGTACACGAGCGCGACGAGCAGAAGGAGGCCGGTGGCCGTGGTCTTCATACGGCGCACACCACGCCGCTTCTCCTCGTCCGCGGCCGTGTACGCGAAGGAGGCGAGAGGGGCGTGGCGTGCGGGAGCGGAGGCTGCGGTGCCGGAACTCCCGCCCGCGCCGCCACGTGCCTGCGCGCGCTCGGCCGGTCCGCCGCCCGGCTCGCCCGACCTGGTCCGTTCGATCCGTTCCATCCGCTCCACCCGTCCGCGTCCGCGTACGCATCGCCCCCGGCGCCCCGTACGCATTGTCCCTACCTGACGTACTCCCGGGCCGCATGTCGAGTTCCCGGCACTGTGCCCCATCATGAGACCAGCCCCCATCACCACGAGGAGACACCCCGCCCATGCCCAGGCGCCAGGGAGCCGCCCTGCTCATCGCCCTCGTGGCGGGCACCACCGCGCTTGCCGCGTTCATGGCGTACGCCGGGTCCACGCTGTTCTCCGGTGCCGGGTCGCAACGGGTCGGCGCGCAGCCGGCGGCCCGTCCGTCCGCCGCGCCCGCCCACTCCACCGGCGTCTGGGTCGCCACCTGGGCCGGGGCGCCCGTGGCCGGGGTGGCGGACCCGTACCCCGGACACGACCTCCCCCAGCGCACCATCCGTAACGTCGTCCACACCAGCATCGGCGGCGACGCGGCCCGCATCACCCTCTCCAACCTCTTCGGTACGCGTCCCCTGCTCGTCGACCGTGCCACGGTGAACACCCGTCCCGTCTCCTTCCGGGGCGCCCCCTCCGTCACCGTCCCGGCGGGCGGGCAGGTCGTCAGCGACCCGGTCGTCGTCCCCGTCGACGCCGACTCCGATCTCGTCGTCACCCTCCGCACGCCCACCGCCGAGGGACCCGTCACCATCCACCCGAACAGCCACCAGACCTCGTACCTCGCGGACGAGCGCGGTACCCGGCGGACCAACGTGTGGCGCTACCTCACCGCAGTGGACGTCCGCAACGCCTCCTCCGCCGGAGCAGTCGTCGCCATCGGCGACTCGCTCACCGCGGGCACCGGCTCCGCCCTCGACGCCAACGGCCGCTGGCCCGACGTCCTCGCCGACCGGCTGCGCGGGCGCTACGCGGTCGTCAACCAGGGCATCGCAGGCAACCGCATCCTGCGCGACGGCCAGGGCCGCGGCCAGCGGGCGCTCGCCCGCTTCGACCGCGATGTCCTGGGCGTCGCCGGCGTGAAGACCGTCATCATGACCCTCGGCATCAACGACGTGCAGCAGTTCCCGCAGGAGCAGGACCCGCAGCGCATCGTGGACGGACTGAAGGCCATGACGGAACGCGCCCACGCGCGCGGGCTGCGGGTCGTCGGGGCAACTCTGATGCCGTACCAGGGGTTCCGCACCTGGACACCCGCGCAGGACGCCGTACGGACGCGGGTCAACGAACTGATCCGGGCAGGCGGCGTCTTCGACGAGGTCGTCGACTTCGACCGGGTGGCACGCGACCCGCACCGACCCGGCCGGCTCCGCCCGGCGTACGACTGCGGCGACCATCTCCATCTCAACGACGCCGGATATCTGCAGCTGGGCCGGCAGGTGGACCTGCGGAGCCTGCAGCAGGAGGCTCCGGCGTCCGACCAGCTCTGAGAAGGCGACGCGGCGGGCGATACGTCCGCCGCGACCTCACGTTCCGGACGGACTCATTCGCCGCCGGGCCTCTTCTTCAGCTGGGCACGCTCCCTGTCCGCCTTCGTCCGCTTGAGCACCACACCGACCCCGCCCATCAACGCGAGCCCGGTGATCCGCACCTGCGGCGAACCCGGCGAGGGGGTGCCCTCGCCCGTCGCCCGGTCGCCGAAGCCGCCCAAGATGCCGATGCCGCTGACCCTGACATTCAGCTCCGGCGGGACCGTCACCTGCATCCCACCCATGATCGTGAAGCAGCGGATGACGACCTCTCGGTCCTCGAAACGGGCCTCACGCAGATCGATCTCGCCGCCGCCCCACATCGTGAACGCGGTGAACTTCCGGCCCACCGTCCACCTGCCCTTGCGCCGGAACCCGCCCCAGACGGCGAACGCACCCTTCGACGTGGCAGGGCCGCCGATGCGTTCCGCCCAGTCGGTACCCGCCGAACCCGTGTGTGCGGGCGCCCCGCCCGCACCCACCGGTGCCACCGCCCCGCCCGGTGCCGGAAGATCGCGGACGAGCAGCTCCAACTCCCCATGCGTACGCGCCTTGTAGGCCGCATCGAGCCGCTGCTCGAACTCCTGCATCTGCAGGCGGCCCTCGGCCACCGCGTCGCGCAGGACCTCGGCAACACGCTCACGCTCGGCATCGGAAGCACGCATGTCCGGAAGTTCGCTCGTCATACCGCACAGCCTATTGAACACGCCCGCTCACGTCACCGATCCAACGCGCTTCGGGACCCCACGCACTTCGGATCCCAACGCGCCTCGGATCCATTGCCCCTCCCGGCACGCTCTGCCCCGTCACACCGCCCAGCTCATGGGGCACACACTGCCGGTCACGGCACTCGCGCCTCGGCCGACGCGTACATCTTCGCGATCACGGCCTCGATGTCCGGCTCCCGCACCGACAGATCCACCAGCGGATACTCCGCGGCGATCCGCGCCACCAGCGGAGCCGCCGAACCCGACGCCGGAAAGGCCAGCCACTGCCTCGGCCCCTCCACCTTCACGGTACGCACCGAAGGCTCCGACTCCAGTCGGATCGGCGGGAGTTCACGATCCAGGTCCACGACCAGCGTGCGCTCGCTCTCGCCCACCTCATGCAGTCCAGCCAGCGCACCGTCGTACATCAGGCGGCCGTGGTCGATCACCATCACCCGCCGGCAGAGCTGCTCGATATCCGTCAGATCGTGCGTGGTGAGCAGCACCGTCGTACCCCGCTCGGCATTCAAGTCCCGAAGAAATCCACGGACCTTGGCCTTGGATACCACATCCAGACCGATCGTCGGCTCATCCAGATACAGCACCTCCGGGTCGTGCAGCAGTGCCGCCGCGATGTCGCCGCGCATACGCTGCCCGAGCGACAGCTGCCGCACCGGCACATCCAACAGCGCGCCCAGATCGAGGAGTTCGACACAGCGGTCCAGGTTCTCCCGGAACCGGGCGTCGGGGACCCGGTACATCCGGTGCACCAGCCGGTACGAGTCACGCAGCGGCAGGTCCCACCAGAGCGTGGTGCGCTGGCCGAAGACCACACCGATCCGGTGCGCCAGCCTCGTACGCTCCCTGGAAGGGTCGATGCCCGCGACCCGCAACCGCCCGCCGCTCGGAGTGAGGATGCCCGTCAGCATCTTGATCGTGGTCGACTTGCCCGCGCCGTTCGGACCGATATAGCCGACCATCTCGCCGCGCTCCACCCGGAAGCCGATCCCGTCGACCGCGCGGACCTCACGCCGCTCGCTGCGCAGAAAACCCGTCCTGCGGCGCACCTCGAAGACCTTCTCGACACCGTCGAGCTCAATGAAACCCGTACCCGTAACCATGCCCCGTCCTCGCTCCGCTCGTCCTCAGTTGCCCGTGCTCCGGTACGAGCGCAGCCCCGCCCGCCACGCCGCCCCCGCAAGCACCCAGCACACCCCCGCCACCACCGGCGGCAGGAACGCCACCCACTCCGGCAGCCCCAGCGGGTACTCCCGGCCCAGCACATACAACGCGGGAAGCCAGTTCACGAAGGCCAGCGGCACCACGAACGTCACCCCGCGCACCAGGTCCTTCGCGAAGACCGTCGGCGGGTACTGCAGCAGCGTGTTCCCGCCGTACGTGAAGGAGTTCTGCACCTCCGCCGCGTCCTGCGCGAAGAACTGGAACGCCGCCCCGCCCACGAACACCGCACCGAAGACCGCCGCCCCGCTCAGCAGCATCAGCGGGATCATCACCACCTTCAGCGGCGTCCACGCGATGTCCAGCACCACCAGCCCGTAACCGAGCACCAGCAGCCCCTGCGTGATCCGCCCCAGCCTGCGCAGTGCGAACCGGTCCGCCGCCACCTGGGCCAGCACCGGAACCGGGCGCACCAGCAGCGTGTCCAGCGTGCCGTCCCGAACCCGGCGGCCCAGCCGGTCCATCGACCCCAGCACCAGATCGGCCAGCCCGAACGCGGTGCCCGAAGCCCCGTACAGCAGGGCGATCTCCGGCAGCGTGTATCCACCCAACTCGTCGACGTGCGCGAACATCAGCAGGATCGCAACGAAGTCGAAGCCCGTCGCCGCGAAGTTCCCGAACGCCGTCATGGCGAACGAGGCACGGTACGCCATCGTCGACCGCAGCCACATCGCGACGATCAGCCCGTACGCACGAACCCCTTCGACCAGCCTCGACCGCTCGACGAACACCGCGTCGGGAACCTCGACGGCCCTCGAAACCTCGGCGACCTCAGCCACCCTGAACCACCACCCTCCGCGTCGCCACCGACTGCACCAACCGCCCCGCCAGCAACAACGCCAGCGCCCAGCCGCCCTGGAAAGCGAACGCCTCCACCAGCCCCCACCCCGTGTGCTTCCCGAGGAACACATCGGCCGGCACCTGGAGCAGCGCCGACCACGGCAACACCCGCGCCACCTCGCCCAGCGCCCCCGGGAACAACGTCAGCGGAAGCAGCATCCCTGAGAAGAAAAGCCCCGCCAGGAACGCGACCTGCGCGGCACCCGCCCCGTCCATCAGCCAGAACGCGGAGAGCGCCACCAGATAGCGCAGAGCGAAACTGACCACGACCCCGAGCGCCACCGAAACCAGGAACGCGAACCAGACCCCCGGCGAGCCGGGCAGAGCCAGTGGGAACGCCAGCGCCCCCAGCACCATCGGCACGACGCCACGCGCCAGCAACTGAAACGCGGCCCGCCCCAAGTCGCCGGCCAGCCACCACAGTTGAAGATCGACCGGCCGGTAGAGGTCGACCGCCACATCGCCGGTACGGATCCGCTCGACCAACTCGTCCTCGAAACCGCCGCCCATCATCGCGGAGGTCGCCAGCAGCGCCTGCCCCAGCCACACATACGTCAGCGCCTGGGACAGGTCGTAGCCGCCGAGGTGCGGACGCTCGTCCCACAGCGCCGTATAGGTGTACGCCAGGATGAAACCGAAGACGGTGTTGGTGAACACCCCCGCCGCCGTCGCGATCCGATAGGTGGCATGGCGCCGGAACCCGCCCGCCGCAACCACCGCGTACAACCGCATCCCCATCACCTCCACGCTCGTTCGCACTCGTGCGCCCAACCGCGTTGGACACCAAAGCGCACGACCTTAGTGCAGCGGGAACAGCCACCGCGACCGCATTTCGGCGGCCGATCCGGGAGCGATCACAGGTCGACCCGGGGTCGATCCGGGGCTTATTCCACAGAAAAGGGCACTATGAGGGAATTGACCGCAGCCGAGGAGTCTCCACCGATATGAGCGACGAGCCACAGCAGCAGAGCGGGGGGCCCGGCAACAGGAACTGGGCCCCGAGGAACCCCTCTGCCGGCACCGGCGCCCCCACAGGCCCAGCCGCCCCCGGCGGGAAGAAAAAAGGAAGCAGGAACCGCCCCAAACGCACCGGCTGGCGCCGCACCGTCCCCACCTGGCGGGTGACGCTCGCCACGCTCCTCGTCATCGCCCTGATCCTGATCGGCGGATTCATCGCCGGATACCAGCTCGTCGGCATCCCGCACGCCAACCCCACCGCCACCGCACAGTCCAACGTCTACCTCTACAAGGACGGCAGCTTCATCGCCCGCGACGGCGAGATCAACCGGCAGAACATCCAGCTCGCCCAGGTCCCCCTCAGCGCCCAGCACGCCGTCCTCGCCGCCGAGGACCGGAACTTCTACTCCGAACGCGCCGTCGACATCACGGCCATGTTCCGCGCCGGCTGGAACACCCTCACCGGCAAGGGCAAACAGGGCGGCTCCACCATCACCCAGCAGTTCGTGAAGAACTACTACCTCGGCCAGGAACAGACCCTCATGCGCAAGGCCAAGGAGTTCTTCATCGCCATCAAGCTCAACCGCGAAGTGAGCAAGAACCAGATCTTCGAGGGCTACCTCAACACCAGCTACTTCGGCCGCAACGCCTACGGCATCCAGGCCGCGGCCCAGGCGTACTACGGCAAGGACATCGGCCACATCACCACCGCCGAAGGCGCCTACCTCGCCTCCCTGCTCAACGCCCCCAGCGCATACGACATCGTCGTCCACCCCGAGAACAAGGCCGCGGCCGTCGCCCGCTGGAACTACGTACTCGACGGCATGGTCAAGGAGAACTGGCTCAGCGCATCCGAACGCGCCACCCTGCGGTTCCCCGCGCCCAACAAGGTGAAGACCTCCACCGGACTCTCCGGACAGCGCGGCTACATCGTCCAGGCCGTCAAGGACTACCTCACCACCCACAAGATCATCGACGAGGACACACTCGCCACCGGCGGCTACCGCATCACCACCACACTGGAGAAGAAGAAACAGGACGCCCTGGTCAAAGCCGTCAACGACAACGTGATGTCGATGACGAGCACGGAGCGCCCGGCCGACCGCAACGTCCGCGTCGGCGGCGCCTCCATCGACCCCTCGAACGGCCGGGTCGTCGCCATGTACGGCGGCATCGACTACACCAAGCAGTACGTCAACAACGCCACCCGCCGCGACTACCAGGTCGGCTCCACCTTCAAACCGTTCGTCTTCACCTCCGCCGTCGCCAACCGGTCCACCACCCAGCACGGCCGGCGCATCAACCCCAACACCATCTACGACGGCACCAACCGACGCATGGTGCGGGGCCCGAACGGACCCACCGGATACGCCCCCGCCAACGAGGACGACATCAGCTACGGACCCATCACCGTCCGAGCCGCCACCGACAAGTCCGTCAACGCCGTCTACGCGCAGATGGCCGAGGACGTCGGCCCCGGCAGCGTCAAAGACACCGCCATCGGCCTCGGCATCCCCAAGAACACCCCCGACCTGACCGCCTCGCCGTCCATCGCACTCGGCACCGCCACCGCCAGCGTCCTCGACATGACCCAGGCGTACGCGACACTCGCCAACCACGGCAGGCACGGCACCTACACCCTCGTCGACAAGATCAGCAAAGACGCCGAGGAACTCGCACTCCCCGGCCGTCACACCGAGCAAACCGTCAGCCGCGAAGCCGCCGACACCACCACCTCGATCCTGCAGAGCGTCGTCGAAAACGGATCGGGAACCGCCGCCCAGGGCGCCGGCCGCCCCGCCGCCGGCAAGACCGGCACCGCCGAGGAGGACAAGGCCGCCTGGTTCGCCGGCTACACCCCGAACCTCGCGACCGTCATCGCCGTCATGGGCCAGGACCCCGACACCGGCGTACAGAAACCGCTCTACGGAGCACTCGGCCTGTCCCGCGTCAGCGGCGCAGGCGCCCCCGCCCAGACCTGGGCCCAGTACACCGGCGCCGCACTCAGCGGCAGCAGCATCGAGGGATTCGACCTCGAACTCGAAAGAGGCGCCGGCGAACCCGCCCTGCCCACCGGCGAAGGCACCGGCCCCACCAACACCGGAACCCCGCCCGAGACACCGTCCGGCCCACCGCCGAGCAGCCCGCCCAGCACCCCGCCCACCAACCCCGCCGGCAGCGGCCCCGCCACCTCGGCACCGCCCCCCGGCCCCCCGGCCGACGGCAGCGCGGACATCCTCGGCAATGACAACGGCGGCATCGAAGAACTCTTCCCGCAGGACGCCGACGGCGCCCACCCGCCCCCGAACGAGTGACCTACCGGGCTCAGTGCCCCGACGTCGCCTTCAGCCCCACCACAGCCACCAGCAACAGAGACACGAAGAAAATCCGGGCGGCGGTCACCGGCTCACCCAGCACCACCATGCCGAGCACCGCCGCCCCCGCCGCACCGATACCGACCCACACGCCGTACGCCGTACCGATCGGCAACGACTTCGCCGCCTGCGACAACAGCACCATGCTGGCCACGATCCCGAACCCGGTGAACACACTCGGCCACAACCGAGTGAACCCCTCCGTGTACTTCATCCCGATCGACCAGGCCACTTCCAGCAGACCGGCAACAACCAGCAGAACCCACGCCACGACGGCACCTCCGAACACCACAGACACACGGACAATCACAGGTGCGTCGTCTTTGCGGAAACCCGGTACGGCGCGTCTCGTCGGGGTCCCACCAACATAGCAAAGAACATGCAAAAGGCCTGGTGACGGGTGTCACCAGGCCTCACGCCACACATCTCGCAAACAACAGAGCTACGGGGCTACAGATACAGCCCGGTCGCATCCACCGAACCCTCGAACCGGTCCGCCGCCACCGCATGCAGATCCCGCTCCCGCATCAGCACGTACGCCACACCCCGCACCTCGACCTCGGCACGGTCCTCCGGGTCATACAGCACCCGGTCGCCCGGCTCCACCGTCCGCACATTCTGGCCGACCGCAACCACGACAGCCCAGGCCAGCCGGCGCCCCACCGCAGCCGTCGCCGGAATCAGAATGCCGCCGCCCGAACGCCGCTCACCCTCAGGCGTATCGGACCGGACCAGCACGCGGTCATGCAGCATGCGAATGGGCAGCTTGTCGTCGGTGTTCTCGCTCACGACCCGAAACCTACCTGCCCGCGGCCCTCCCGCACGCCCCCGGGGTCAGCCTTCTCAGCGCTTCTTGCGCCGCGACACCACAAGCAGCCCCACCACGCCGACCGCCAGCAACGCCGCCGGAACCACCCGCTCCAGACGCGGCGCGCCATCCTCCGACACAAACTGCGCCTTCACGTCCGACACCGTCCGATTCACCGCGACGAACGCCCGCCCAGCCGTCCGGTCCACGGCCTCGGCAGCCTTGGCCTTCGCATCACCGATGATCGTCTTCGGGTGCATCCGCACCCCGATCTCATCGAGCACCACCGCAAGCTGCTCACGCCTGCTGATGATGTCCGCCTCGATCTGCGCAGGGGTCCTTGCATCCGACACTGCGCCGCCTCCGTGGTCCTCGTCCGGTAAACCTTCATCGCCAGTCTGTCAGCTCAGCCGTCCGCGCACCCGACGGCACCCCTATTACGCTCGGTCCCGTACACCCCACACGCCCCTGAGGAGAACCATGAGCGAGCGACTCCAGCCCGGCGACACCGCCCCCGCCTTCACCCTCCCCGACGCCGACGGCAACGACATCTCGCTCGCCGACCACAAGGGACGCAAAGTCATCGTCTACTTCTACCCGGCCGCCCTCACCCCCGGCTGCACCAAGCAGGCCTGCGACTTCACCGACAACCTGGAACTCCTGGCCGGCGCCGGATACGACGTCATCGGCGTCTCCCCCGACAAGCCCGAGAAGCTCGCCAAGTTCCGCGAGAAGGAAAACCTCAAGGTCACGCTTGTCGGCGACCCCTCCAAGGAAACCCTTGAGGCGTACGGCGCGTTCGGCGAGAAGAACTCCTACGGCAAAACGGTGACGGGCGTCATCCGCTCCACCGTCGTCGTCGACGAAGAAGGCAAGGTCGAGCGCGCCCTCTACAACGTCAGGGCCACCGGCCACGTCGCCAAAATCATCAAGGACCTCGGCATCTGACCGACGCCATGCCCCTGTGACGGGCGCCACATTTCCACTCCCCATCGGTTTACCGGGAACGGCCCGGCCGCTTCGACTGAAGCGGTACGGGCCGTTCCATATTTTTTCGGATGCCGGACGTTGCTCTCCGATAAACGGCTCGTTACTCCGTACGAGACCACGAACGTGCGGTCGGGAACGGAGGCGAACGATGGCGGTTCGATACACGCGAGAGCTGAGCAGGCACCGCATAGGCGGGAGGAGTTGCCCTCCAGGCACCGCCGCACGGAGGCGCCATGTCTGAGGCGTATGACCGAGGAACGCTGGCAGACGCCGTAGCCGGCTCTTCCAACTGGATGGACCTGATGCGTCGACTCGGCCTCAAGACGAACGGCGGCCAGCGCCGCGTTCTCCAAGAGAAGGTTGCCGGGTACGGCCTCGACACCAGCCACTTCAAGAAACGCAGCCCCTGGCGTAAGTACACCGACGAGGCCATCGCAGCGGCCGTCGCCACCTCATCGTCGCTGCGCGAGGTCGTCAACAAACTGGGCGCGACTCCGGCGTCCGGCACGTTATCCCACATAAGCCGCCGCATCGCGGCCGCGGGAATCGACGTCAGCCACTTCCCCGGCATGGGCCGCCCCCAGCTGGGCCTTTTGTTCACCCCGGAGGAACTACGGACGGCCGCCACGTCAGCCGAGAGCATTCGCGGAGTGGCACGAGAGCTCGGGGTGCGCGACGACAGCCAGTCGCGCAGTGCCGTGGCAGGGATGCTCCGCAGACACGGGATCGACACCTCGCACTTCCGCAACGCTCGCCTGGCGATCCCGGAAGACGCCCTGCGTGCCGCCGTACCGAGGGCCGCCAGCTACGCAGACGTCATGCGTTCGCTCGGCCTTGAGGTGAACGATACGAACCATCGGCGCGTACGACGCAAGGTGCTCCAACTCAAGCTGGACACGAGCCACTTCAAGCGTCGGCCCTGGGCCTCAGACTCGACCCGCGCGGATGAGCCGAAGTCGATCGCATCGACAACGCTTGTGGTCATGCCGCAGGGGTCATCGCGCGCAAACCGAGCAAGGCTGCACCGCGCCCTGCAAGAGGTCGGCATCCCGTACCGATGCGACTCTTGCGGCAATCCGGGCGAATGGCAGGGGCAGCCCATCACGCTTCAGATCGACCACATCAGCGGCGATTGGCTCGACAACCGGGCCGGAAATCTCCGCTATTTGTGCCCTAACTGCCACGCCCTCACCGACACATGGTGCCGCAACCGGAAGAGCGAGCCGCGCATCTCCACGTAGCGACCTCTCTGCGCCACAAGAGGCCCCGGCCCGCTACGATGGATCCGGATAAGCGGCCGTAGCCAAACTGGTATCGGCGGGTGTTTTAGGGGCATCTGGGAGAAATCCTGTGTGGGTTCGAATCCCACCGGCCGCACTGACGATGGAATCGAAGGCCCGGCTCGCAGCTCTTGCGGGCCGGGCCTCGCCGCACCAGCGGGCGTTACCCCACCAGCTCCCGCACCACCGGCACCAGCGCCCGGAACGCCTTCCCCCGGTGGCTGATCGCGTTCTTCTCCGCCGAAGTCAGTTCCGCGCAGGTCCGGGTCATGCCCTCCGGCTGCAGGATCGGGTCGTAGCCGAAGCCGTTCGTGCCGGCCGGGGTGTGGCGGAGGGTGCCCAGAAGGCGGCCCTCGACCACGCGTTCCGTGCCGTCCGGGAGGGCGAGGGCCGCCGCGCAGGCGAAGTGGGCGGCGCGGTGGGCGTCGTCGATGTCGGAGAGCTGGGCCAGCAGCAGGTCCAGGTTGGCGCGGTCGTTGCCGTGGGTGCCGGCCCAGCGGGCCGAGAAGATGCCGGGGGCGCCGCCAAGTACGTCGACGCAGAGGCCGGAGTCGTCGGCGATCGCGGGGTGGCCGGTGGCCTGGGCCAGGGCGTGGGCCTTGAGGAGGGCGTTCTCGGCGAAGGTGACGCCGGTCTCCTTGACGTCGGGGATCTCGGGGTAAGCGTCCGCGCCGACGAGTTCGTGGGTGAGCCCTGCGTCGGCGAGGATCGCGTGGAGTTCGGTGATTTTCCCGGCGTTGCGGGTGGCGAGGATCAGGCGGGTCATGTGCCGATTATCGCGGGGTGCCGGGCGGGGTCTGCTATGAGGTGCAGACGTTGCCGATCTCCTTGGCGGCGTCGGTGACCGGGGTGATGTCCGGGGTGGCGTCGCCCTTGTCGATGGCGTCGCGGACGTTCTTGACGCCGGCCTGGAGGTCGTCGACGGCCTTGGAGAGGTCGGCGTTGTCCGTCTTGTCGCCGAGGTTGCCGAGTTCCTTGTCTATCTCGTCGAGGGCCTCGGATGCCTGGGTGGGGTCGTTCGCGGCGTTGGAGACGGCCTGCTGGAGGTTGTCGACGCTGGTGGCTATGGCGTCGGCGGTACGGACGCAGTCGAGGGCCTTGTCGACGGCGCCGCAGCCGGCCGTGGCGGTGAGGGTGAGAGCGGTCAGGGTCAGCGCGACGGTGATGCGGCGGTGGCGGGTGGCCTTGGCCATGGTGCGGTTCCTCCCCGGGTGCGGATACGCGGACGGACGCACGGTTCGACCCGTGCGTCCGTACGCGTAACGACGCTCTGTGGTGCGTACTTGGTTGCTTCTTTACTCGCCGAGCGTGCGGGCGAGGGCCGCCTGCTGGATGGCGCGGAGGTCGACGCATCCGCTGGTGGCGAGGTCGAGGAGCTCGTTCAGTTCCTTGCGGTCGAAGGGCTCGGCCTCGGCGGTGCCCTGGACCTCGACGAAGCGGCCGTCGCCGGTGCAGACGACGTTCATGTCGGTCTCGGCGCGGACGTCCTCCTCGTAGCAGAGGTCGAGGAGCGGCGTGCCGTCGACGATGCCGACGCTGACGGCGGAGACGGTGCCGGTCAGCGGCTTGCGGCCGTGCTTGATGAGCTTCTTGTGCTGGGCCCAGGTGATGGCGTCGGCGAGGGCGACGTATGCGCCGGTGATGGCGGCGGTGCGGGTGCCGCCGTCGGCCTGGAGGACGTCGCAGTCGAGGACGACGGTGTTCTCGCCGAGTGCCTTGTAGTCGATCACGGCGCGCAGGGACCGGCCGATGAGGCGGCTGATCTCGTGGGTGCGGCCGCCGATCTTGCCGCGTACGGCTTCGCGGTCGCCGCGGGTGTTGGTGGAGCGGGGCAGCATGGAGTATTCGGCGGTGACCCAGCCTTCGCCGCTGCCCTTGCGCCAGCGCGGGACGCCTTCGGTGAAGGAGGCGGTGCAGAAGACCTTGGTGTCGCCGAAGGAGATGAGGACTGAGCCTTCGGCGTGCTTGCTCCATCCGCGTTCGATGGTGATGGGGCGGAGCTCTTCGGGGGTGCGGCCGTCGATACGAGACATGGCGTCGAGCCTATCGGCTGGGCCGTGGGCGCCGGCCGGGGTGTACCGGGGGCCGGGTGGGGGGTGCGGAGGGGGCTGGTGGGGGTGTGCCGCAGGCCCCGTTCTGCTGGGTTCGGGGCCCGGGGGTGCGGAGCCGGGCCGGCTCCGCGAGTGGTCGTCACATCATGTCTTCGATGTCGGCGGCGATGGGGTCGGCGTCGGTGCCGATGACGACCTGGATCGCGGTGCCCATCTTGACGACGCCGTGGGCGCCGGCGGCCTTGAGCGCGGCTTCGTCGACCTTGCTCGGGTCGATGACCTCGGTGCGGAGGCGGGTGATGCAGCCTTCGATTTCTTCGATGTTGTCGATCCCGCCGAGCCCGGCGACGATCTTCTCAGCCTTGCTGGCCATGTGGTTCTCCCTGGTTCTTCACGTCCGGTGCCGACCCATCGCGGGTCCGTTTTGTCACGGTAACGCACGGTTGGACCAACTTCACGAGCGAGCAACCTGATCATCACCAATGATGACGATCACCGGTGCTCTGTCCTCCGGGCGGGTCACGGACCGCACCGCAACTGGTCTATACCACTTTGCGACGACCGCCAGACGTGGCCTGTTCCGGGAGGATGCCGATGAGCTCGAGCAGCGCCACAGCACCACGGAAGATGTGGTGGCACGGCTTCTTCCAGGGCCTCCAGAAGATGGGGCGCAGCCTCCAGCTTCCGATCGCGGTGCTGCCGGCGGCCGGCATTCTCAACCGGCTCGGTCAGCCGGACGTGTTCGGCGACGAGGGTCTCGGCTGGGACAACGTCGCGAAGGTCTTCGCCGCTGCCGGTGGGGCGCTCCTCGACTCCGGTCTCGGACTGCCGTTGTTGTTCTGCGTCGGGGTCGCGATCGGCATGGCGAAGAAGTCGGACGGTTCGACGGCGCTCGCGGCGGTGACCGGCTTCCTCGTCTACTACGCGGTGCTGCACGCCTTCCCGGTGGACTGCCCACCGGGTTCCACCTTCACCGCGGGCGGCACCTGGTTCGGCACCTGTGTCACCGGCAACGCGAAGGTGACGGTCGCCCAGTACCAGAACCCCGGGGTGTTCGGCGGCATCGTGATGGGGCTGATGTCGGCGTGGTTCTGGCAGCGGTACCACCGGGTCAAGCTGGTCGACTGGCTGGGCTTCTTCAACGGCCGCCGCCTCGTGCCGATCATCATGGCGTTCGTCGGTCTGGCCTTCGCCGCCCTGTGCGCCTGGCTGTGGGCGCCGATCGGTGATGGTCTGACCAGTTTCTCCAAGTGGCTGGTGGACCTGAACTGGCTGGGCTCCGGCATCTTCGGTGTTGCCAACCGCGCGCTGCTGGTCGTCGGCCTGCACCAGTTCCTGAACACGTTCGTCTGGTTCCAGTTCGGCGACTTCACCAAGCCGGACGGGACGGTCGTGCACGGTGACATCAACCGGTTCCTGGCGGGCGATCCGACGGCCGGGCAGTTCACCACGGGCTTCTTCCCGATCATGATGTTCGCGCTCCCGGCTGCGGCGCTGGCGATCTACCACTGCGCCAAGCCGCATCGCCGGAAGGCGGTCGGCGGCATGATGCTCTCGGTCGGTCTGACGTCGTTCGTGACGGGCATCACCGAGCCGATCGAGTACTCGTTCCTCTTCGTCGCCCCCCTTCTGTATGTGATCCACGCGGTGCTCACCGGTGTCTCGATGGCGGTGAGCTGGGGGCTCGGGGTGAAGGACGGCTTCAGTTTCTCGGCGGGTCTGATCGACTACGTCATCAACTGGAGCCTGGCCACGAAGCCCTGGTTGATCATTCCGATCGGTTTGTGCTTCGCAGTGGTGTATTACGTGATCTTCCGGTTGGCCATCACCCGGTTCAACCTCCAGACCCCCGGGCGCGAGCCCGACGAACTGGAGGCGCAGATCGAGAAAGACCTCGTCAAGTAGGTCTTCGGCCGGGCCCGGCCCCCGGCCGGCGAAGGCCGTCGGACCTCACGGTCCGGGGGCCTCGGTCATGTCACTGAGTGCATCGATGAGCTACTGCGAAGTAGCCGCCGACGCTCTAGATCTCGTAGACCGCGCCCGGAACCGCCAGCTCCGCCGGTCCGCGGTAGACCGTGCGGGCGTCGGCCAGGTTGCGGTCCGCGTCGGTCCACGGCGGGATGTGAGTGAGGACGAGCCGTCCCACCTTCGCGCGTGCGGCGATCTCGCCTGCTTCGCGGCCGTTGAGGTGGAGGTCCGGGATGTCTTCCTTGCCGTAGACGAACGATGCTTCGCAGAGGAACAGATCGGCGCCCTCCGCGAGTTCGTCCAGCGCCTCGCAGGTGCCGGTGTCGCCGGAGTATGTGAGGGTGCGGCCGCCGTGCTCGATGCGGATACCGAAGGCGTCGACGGGGTGACAGACCTTCTCCGTACGGACCGAGAAGGGGCCGATGTCGAACGAGCCGGGCTTCAGCGTGTGGAAGTCGAAGACCTCGCCCATGGACCGGTCGGACGGGGTGTCGGCGTGGGCGGTGGTCAGTCGCTGTTCGGTGCCGTCGGGGCCGTAGACCGGGATGGACGCGGGACGTCCTCCGTCGTGCCGGTAGTAGCGGACGACGAAGTACGCGCACATGTCAATGCAGTGATCGACGTGGAGATGGCTGAGGAAGATGGCGTCGAGGTCGTAGAGACCGACGTGGCGCTGCAGCTCACCGAGGGCGCCGTTGCCCATATCGAGGAGCAGCCTGAAGCCGTCGGCCTCTACGAGGTAGCTCGAACATGCCGAACCCGTGGACGGGAACGAGCCGGAGCAGCCGACGACGGTGAGCTTCATGGAGCGTGAACCTCCGAGACGTGGGAACGGGGAGGGTTCGTGCGATTTGTTGAGCGTAAGGCGCGAAACATCTGGTCGCTCCTCTGGGGCCTGCCGTTGTGGGCGAACTCACCTGCTCTGTCACCGGTTCGATGGAAGCGGGAGCGGAGGGCGGGTGCCGAGGCGGGGTGCGGGGAGCGGGCCGGCGGGGGCGCCGGTACCGTCGGGGCATGGACATGTCCTGGTGGCCGGCTCTGGCCGTGGTCGTACTGCTCGCTCTCATTGCCGCGATTGCCGACGGGCGGGGGCGGCTCGGGCGGGGGCGTCAGCGCCCTGGTGGGCGTTCTGCCGGGCAGACGCGTCCGCCGGGCAGGCGGGAAGGGCCGCGTGGCGGGCCGGCGGGGGCGCCGCGACCAGGTGAGATCTGGTGGGCGGAGGTTCCGTACGAGGACGGGCCCGGGGCGAAGGACCGGCCCTGTCTGGTGCTGTCGGTGCGGGGCGGTGCGGCGCTCGTCGCGAAGATCACCAGTAAGCATCACGAGGAGCGGCCCGGGGTGATCGCGCTGCCGCCGGGTTCGGTCGGGGATGCGCAGGGGCGCGCGAGTTTCCTGGAGACGGACGAGCTGCGGGATGTGGCGGTGCAGGGGTTCCGGCGGCGGGTGGGGACGGTGGACCCGGCGGTGTGGGAGCGGGTGCGCGGGATCGGCTGACGGTCGGAAAAGTCCTCGGCCGCCGGACGGGCTGGAATTCCAGCGGGTCCGGCGGCCGAGGGCGGGACGGCGTGCGACGACTAGCCTCCCGGCAAGCTTTGCCCCGTCGCGCCGCCCAGCACTGGACGACGCTCCTCAGGGGGCAAACACTGCCGGTCACGGCACAGGGTGTTACGCCCAGAGCTGGCCGTGCAGCGTTTTGATGGCCGCTTCCGTCGTGGGGGCCGTGTAGACGCCCGTCGACAGGTACTTCCAGCCGCCGTCGGCGACGACGAAGACGATGTCGGCCGGCTCCCCCGCCTTGACCGCCTTGGTACCGACTCCGATCGCCGCGTGGAGTGCGGCGCCGGTGGAGACGCCCGCGAAGATGCCCTCCTGCTGGAGGAGTTCGCGGGTGCGGGTGACGGCGTCGGCGGAGCCGACGGAGAAGCGGGTGGTGAGGACCGAGGCGTCGTAGAGCTCGGGGACGAAGCCCTCGTCGAGGTTGCGGAGCCCGTAGACGAGGTCGTCGTAGCGCGGCTCGGCGGCGACGATCTGGATGTCGGGCTTCTGTTCGCGCAGGTATCGGCCCACGCCCATGAGCGTGCCCGTGGTGCCGAGGCCTGCCACGAAGTGGGTGATGGAGGGCAGGTCGGCGAAGATTTCGGGGCCGGTGGTGGCGTAGTGGGCGCCCGCGTTGTCCGGGTTGCCGTACTGGTAGAGCATCACCCAGTCGGGGTGCTCGGCGGCCAGTTCCTTGGCGACGCGGACGGCTGTGTTGGAGCCGCCGGCCGCCGGGGAGGAGATGATCTCGGCGCCCCACATGGCGAGCAGGTCGCGCCGTTCCTGCGAGGTGTTCTCCGGCATGACGCAGACGATGCGGTAGCCCTTGAGCTTGGCGGCCATGGCGAGCGAGATGCCGGTGTTGCCGCTGGTGGGCTCCAGGATGGTGCAGCCGGGGGTCAACCGGCCGTCCTTCTCGGCCTGTTCGACCATGTGGAGCGCGGGGCGGTCCTTGATCGAGCCGGTGGGGTTGCGGTCCTCCAGCTTGGCCCAGATGCGGACGTCGTCCGACGGTGACAGCCGCGGCAGGCGGACGAGCGGGGTGTTGCCCACTGCGGCGAGCGGGCTGTCGTACCGCATCAGTTCATGCCCGCCCGTCGCCCGACCGCCACCCCGGCCGGACGGGGCTTCGCCCCGGCTGCTCCGCCGGCGACGGCCGGGAGGATGGTGACGCTGTCGCCGTCGCTGAGCTTGGTGGAGATTCCGTCGAGGAAGCGGACGTCCTCGTCGTTGAGGTAGACGTTCACGAAGCGACGGAGCTGGTCGCCGTCGACGATGCGCTCACGGATGCCGTTGTAGCGGCTGTCGAGGTCCGTGAAGAGGTCGGCGAGGGTCTCTCCGGTGCCGTCGACGGCCTTGGCGCCGTCGGTGTAGGTGCGGAGGATGGTCGGGATGCGGACCTCGATGGCCATGGCGTGGGCTCCTGTCGAAAGCGGAGTGGTGGCGCGCGGCTCTGCCCCCGCGCAGGGGTGGTGTGTCCGGACGGTGTTCGGGGCCGCGGCCCGGCTCAGGCCTTGCGGCCGGCGGGCAGGCGGCTCGTACAGATCGCGCTGGAGAGCCTGCACAGGTCGACGTGCAGGCGCGCGACGAGCAGCATGCCCGGCGTCTTCTCGCTCACGTCATGGGGAACCATGGGCTCATCGTATCGATTCCCGGTCCGGACTCCGGCATGTGATCTCACCTGGTGGATGGTGAGTGTTCGCCTGGTGGACCGTCGGGGGCGGGGCGGGGAGCCGCGGCGGGCCGGGGACGGGGATTCGCCCCGGCCCGCTGGAGGTCATGCGGGTTCGTACGCCTCGACGACCTTGACGTCCTCCTCGGTGATCACGCCGTCCACGATGCGGTACGAGCGGAACTGGAAGGGGCCCGCGTCGTCGGTGTCGGCGGTGGAGACGAGCACGTAGTGGGCGCCGGGCTCGTTGGCGTAGGTGATGTCGGTGCGCGAGGGGTATGCCTCGGTCGCCGTGTGCGAGTGGTAGACGATCACCGGCTCCTCGTCGCGGTCGTCCATCTCGCGGTAGAGCTTCAGCAGGTCCGCGGAGTCGAACTCGTAGAACGTGGGCGAGCGGGCGGCGTTGAGCATGGGGATGAAGCGTTCGGCGCGGCCGGTTCCGGCCGGGCCCGCGACCACGCCGCACGCCTCGTCGGGGTGGTCCGCGCGGGAGTGCGCGACGATCCGGTCGTACAGCTCCTGGGTGATGGTCAGCATGGCGCCAGGATAAGCAGACGGCCCCCGCGTGCCGAGGAGTGGTACGCGGGGGTCCGTATGCCGGACGGCCGGGTCGGGTCAGCGCTTGGCGAAGGCCGTGCTCTCGGGGTTACGGGCCTTGAGGACCAGGTACGAGACGCCGAGGATCACGGCCCAGAGCGGGGCGCAGTACAGCGAGATCCTGGCGTCCTTGTCGATGCCCATCATCACGATCACCATGCCGATGAAGGCGAGGGCGAAGACGCTGGTGTACGGGGCGCCGGGGGTCCGGAAGGCGGACTGCGGGAGCACTCCGCGGTCGGCCAGGCGGCGGTAGCGGATCTGGCAGACGAGGATCATGATCCAGGCCCACATGCCGGAGATGGTGGCGAAGGAGACGACGTAGGTGAAGGCGTCTCCGGGCCACTGGTAGTTGATCCAGACGCCGACGAGCATGAGGGCGGCGGAGAAGGTGGTGCCGACGAGCGGGGTGCCGCTCTTGGTCAGCCGGGTGAAGAACGTCGGGCCCTGTCCGTTGAGCGCGAGGTCGCGCAGCATGCGGCCGGTGGAGTACATGCCGGAGTTGCAGGAGGAGAGGGCCGCGGTCAGGACGACGAAGTTGACGATGCCTGCGCCGATGCCCAGACCCATCTTCTGGAAGGCGGCGACGAACGGCGAGATGCCGGGCTGGAATTCCGTCCACGGGACGACGGCGAGGATCATGATGAGGGCGCCGACGTAGAAGACGGCGATGCGCCACGGCACGGTGTTGATGGCCTTGGGCAGGACGGTCTTCGGGTCCTTGGACTCACCTGCGGTGACGCCGACGAGTTCGACGGCGAGGAAGGCGAACATCACGATCTGCAGGGTCATCAAGGTGCCCTTGATGCCGTGCGGGAAGAAGCCGCCGTCGGCCCACAGGTGGGTGACGGACGCGGTGTCCCCGGCGTCGGAGAAGCCGAGGGTGAGAATTCCGGCACAGATGAGGATCATGCCGACGATGGCGGTGACCTTGACCATCGAGAACCAGAATTCGAGTTCCCCGAAGAGCTTCACGGAGATCAGGTTCACGCCGTACAGGATGATCGTGAAGATCAGTGCGGACACCCATTGAGGAATGTCGAACCAGAAGGTCATGTACTGGGCTGCCGCGGTGACTTCGGTGATTCCGGTGACGACCCAGAACAGCCAGTAGGTCCAGCCGGTGACAAAGCCTGCGAAGGGGCCGACGAATTCGCGGGCGTACTCCGAGAATGAGCCGGAGACCGGGCGGTACATGAGGAGTTCACCCAGGGCCCGCATGATGAAGAAGATCACCAGGCCTGCGATGGCATAGGCCAGGATGAGGCTGGGGCCCGCCTTGGCGATGGCTTTGCCCGCGCCGAGGAAGAGGCCGGTTCCGATGGCCCCGCCGATCGCGATCATCTGGATCTGGCGGGCGCCGAGGGCGCGCTGGTAGCCCTCGCCCGAGGTGGTGGCATCTGCGGCTTCCGCGGCCTGCTGCGGGCCGCCTTGTCCCTTGTCGACCTGCGCCGATGTCATGTGTTGCGCCTTTCTCCACGCCGATCCGCGCCCATGGCTGCGGATCAGGTCCGGATCCCCCCCGGATATGAATGGAGTGCGACCGGCGGTCCGCCGGTGGTAGCGCCCCCGGAAACAGGGATGGCGTCCCCGGGTGGTCGTGAAGATTTATCACGGAGCCACCAGTGGCCCACCGGACAATGCGTGATGAACACCACAAGAAAAAGCGGACAAACGTTCCCAGTCGCCACAAAGAAGGCCATTCAGGTGATGGGATCGTTATATGGATTTGAGTGTTCGTTGAGCGAACACCTCGGCCCGGCCTCAAGGAGGAGATAAACCCGGTCAAGGGAAGGCGGGTGAGTCGCGGTGCATCACCGCGGGGCGGCCCTGGGGCGCCGGAGCGTGCGCACAGCGGAGCCGTACGGGCGTTTCGGCAACGCCGGGAGTGGGGCCTCCCCCGTTCGAGCGAAGCCGAGCGGGGGGGAAGCGCCAGGCGTCGCGGCCCAGGCCTTGATCTGCCGGACGTCCCCTACGGCATCAGGGTCTCGACGAGCGTCTCCTGGAGCGCGCCCAGCCAGAGGTAGGCCATGACCATCGGCTTGCGCGGATCGCTGTCGGGCAGCCGGTAGAGCGAGCCCTCACCGCCCTCGTCCTCGTCGGAGACCTCCAGGCGGGTGCCGATGGTGAGGCGGAGGTCGTTGAGGGCGCCGAGCCAGTTGCGGCATTCGTCGGCACTGAGCGTGAGGACGGCACCTTCCGCGCCGGACGGGAGCGCGTCGAGGGTGCGCACGACGGTGAGCGCGTCGTCGCGCTTGCGGGTGCGCAGGTCGTTCTCGGTGAAGCGGCGGAACTCGGCGGACGCGGCGCGCAGTTCGCTGTCCTCGTCGCCGTACGCCTCCGGGAAGAGGCGGGCCAGGGCCGGGTCGGTCGGCGGCTCGCTGGGCCCTTCGGCGAACAGCGCGGCGAGCGGATCCTCACCGTCGGCCGGTAGGTCGCCGGGTCCGATCAGTTCCAGCAGTTGGACGGCGAGGGAGCGCAGGATCGCGATCTCCACCTCGTCGAGCGCGACGGCCGCGCCGCCGCCGGGGGTGGCCTCGAAGTGGCCGGCCATGGGTTATCTCCGATGGTGGGTCGGGCGGGGCAGAGGTGGAGGCTAGTTGCGGTCCTGGGTCAGGGTGGCCCAGAGCCCGTAACCGTGCATGGCCTGGACGTCGCGCTCCATCTCCTCGCGGCTGCCGCTGGAGACGACGGCGCGGCCCTTCTGGTGGACGTCGAGCATCAGCTTGTGGGCCTTGTCCTTGGGGTAGCCGAAGTAGGCCTGGAAGACATAGGTCACGTAGCTCATGAGGTTGACCGGGTCGTTGTGGACCAGCGTCACCCAGGGCACGTCGGGCTCGGGGACGACAAGGTTCTCCTCGGCCGATTCGGGGCGCTCGATCTCTACAGGGGCGACACTCACCTACCCCATGCTGCCACCCGGGAGGGGGCATCGCACAAACGGCTTAGATCTCGTCACTCTGACGAAATAAAGGTAGCATCCGAGCCATGAACTCTGCGGACCTTGGGCGACGGGTCGGTGTGCCGTCGACAGCGCTCTTCACCGACCAGTACGAGCTCACGATGGTGCAGGCTGCACTGAAGGCGGGCACCGCCGACCGGCACTCGGTCTTCGAGGCGTTCACCCGCCGACTGCCCGAGGGGCGGCGCTACGGCGTCGTCGCGGGCATCGGGCGCGTCCTGGACGCAGTGGAGAACTTCCGCTTCGACGACGAGATGCTCACCTTCCTGCGCGACCGGAACATCGTCGACGGGCCGACGCTCGCCTGGCTGGCGGACTACCGCTTCAGCGGCGACATCTGGGGCTACCCGGAGGGCGAGGTGTACTTCCCGGGCTCGCCGATCCTGCGGGTCGAGGGCTCCTTCGCCGAATGCGTGCTGCTGGAGACGGTGATCCTGTCGATCCTCAATCACGACTCGGCCGTCGCCGCGGCGGCTTCCCGGATGTCGGCGGCGGCGGGCGGGCGCAAACTGATCGAGATGGGTGCACGACGCACCCATGAACTGTCCGCGGTGGCGTCGGCGCGGGCCGCGTACATCGGCGGCTTCGATGCGACGTCCGATCTGGCGGCCGGGTTCCGCTACCACATCCCGACGGTCGGGACGAGCGCGCACGCGTTCACGCTGCTGCACGACAGCGAGCGCGACGCGTTCCGGGCGCAGGTCGACTCGCTGGGCCGGAAGACGACGCTGCTGGTCGACACGTACGACGTCGCCGAGGCGGTCCGTTCGGCGGTCGAGTTCGCCGGGACCGGGCTGGGGGCCGTCCGGATCGACTCCGGAGACCTGCTGCTCCTCGCGCACCGGGTGCGGCAGCAGCTGGACGAGCTGGGCGCCACCGATACGAAGATCGTGGTGACGTCGGACCTGGACGAATACGCGATCGCGTCGCTGGCCGTGGCCCCGGTCGACGCGTACGGCGTGGGCACGCAGCTGGTCACCGGCAGCGGGCAGCCGACCTGCTCCATGGTCTACAAGCTGGTCGCCCGGGCGAGCTCCGCCGATCCCGCTGAACCGCTTCGGCCGGTTGCGAAGAAGTCGCTGGGGGCGAAGTCCTCGATGGGCGGTCGCAAGTGGGCCGCGCGGCGGCTGGACGAGAACGGAGTGGCCGAGGCCGAGGTGGTCGGCACCGGTCCGGTGCCCGACGGGCTGGCCGACCGACAGCTGCTGGTCGAGCTGGTCAGGGGTGGTGAGGTGATCGCGCGCGAGTCGCTGGACACGGCGCGGGAGCGGCATATAGCGGCGCGGCGGGGGCTGCCGATGTCGGCGATCCAGCTGTCCAAGGGGGAGCCGGTGATTCCGACGGAGTTCGTGTGAACGTGCCGCGGCAGGGAGGGGGTGTATCGCTGCCGACAGCGATACACCCCCTCCCGCAGGGCGGTCTTTGTCTCTAGGCTCGATTGAGAGGAGCTCACACAATGGGCGCCCGGCTCGCGACGCCTGGCACGCACGCTTCAGACGCAGCGAGCTGATCAGGCTCCCATTGTGTGAGCTCCTCTTACGGCCCCTTTTGTGAGCTCCTCTTACGGCCCCCGAACTTCACCGTTCCGCTCTCCTCCCCCGCTTCTCTCCCCATCGAAGGACACCCGCCATGCACCGCGCGTTGATCGTCGTGGACGTTCAGAACGACTTCTGCGAGGGCGGCAGCCTCGCGGTGACGGGGGGCGCGGATGTCGCCGCCGCCATCACCGACCTGATCGGTGAGGCCCAGGCCGGATACCGCCATGTGGTCGCCACCCGTGACCACCATGTCGACCCGGGCAGCCATTTCTCCGCACAGCCCGACTTCGAGCACACCTGGCCTGCGCACTGTGTCGCCGGCACGGAGGGGGTGGGCTTCCACCCCAATTTCGCCCCGGCGGTCGCTTCCGGCGCGATCGATGCGGTGTTCGACAAGGGGGCGTACACGGCGGCGTACAGCGGTTTCGAGGGGGTCGACGAGAACGGGGTGGGGCTCGCGCAGTGGCTGCGGGACCGGAGGGTCACCGAGGTCGACGTCGTCGGCATCGCCACGGATCACTGCGTGCGGGCGACGGCGCTGGATGCGGTCCGGGAAGGGTTCGCGACGCATGTGCTGCTGGACCTGACCGCGGGGGTCACCGCCGCGAGCACGGGGCGGGCGCTGGAGGAGCTCCGGGAGGCCGGGGTGGAGCTCTCCGGCAAGCCGGTGGTGTAGGGCGGCGGGGCTGTTGCCGGGGTCGTCCGGCGGCCGCGTCGTCCTCGGTCGCCGGACGGGCTTGTCTGCGTCGGCGGGGCGCTCGATGCCCGGGCCGGTTTGCGGCCCGGGTCTTGTTCTCGAGCGCCGGACGGGCTTCGACGTGGCAGGGCGGGGCGTAGGCGCCCTCAGAGCCTGTCGGGCGACCTCTGATCGGGCGGAGGTCACCCGACACGCTCTCAGGACTGGTGGGCCGGTACCGGTGGGCGCAGGAGTGCCCGGATGGGGTGCCAGAGTTCCTGGGCGTTCGCCGGTCTCGCTCGCCAGAGCAGGCCGTCCGGGTGGTGCAGTACCGCCGTGATCTCGTCGGGTGTGGGCGGTTCCGCGTTGCCGCGGAGGTAGACCGCCCGGAGGCCCACATTGCGCAGGCGGGTCAGTGCGCGGGCCCGGTTCGCCGCGTGCACCAGGACCCGGACCGGGATTCCCGGGTCCGTGCCGTCCGCCGGGCCGTTCAGGGTGATCGCGACCACCACACTGCCGTTCGGCAACTTGCTGAATCCTCCGCCTGCCATGCTCCACGCTCCCCCGTGAGACATCGTGTCAATAAGAATCCGAATAAGAGGCACCTAAACACGATCGGCCGCCGCCCGCTAGAGGGCGACGGCCGATCACGCTTTGACCTGCGGTGATGCGGAACTACTTGTGCGAAGCGCCAACCTTGACCGTGACCGTCGAGCCGCTGAGCGGCTCGCTGACGATCGTGATCCGGGTGTTGGTGTCAGCGACCTTCACGCTTCCGGTCTCGTTCTCCGCGTACCAGTAGGTGCCCTTGTGGTCGTCGAAGACCGGGACACCCGGCTGGGACTTGATCTTGACCGCCACGTCAGCCTTGTGCAGCGTGAAGGCGTCGGTCGGCCGCCAGCTGAACGGGGCGTCGAAGGGCTGGATCTTGTTGCGGATGACGGTGCCGTCGGCCCACTTCAGCGGCTTGGCGTGCGCGTCGATCGGCAGGATCAGTCCGTGGCCCGGGTGGGTGGAGACGTTGTTGTCCTTCTGGGACTGGTCCCAGAGCCAGATCAGCAGACCGTTCTGGTACGGGTAGTGCTCGACCCAGTCAGGACGGGTGTTGAGGAAGCCGAAGTTGTACGGGCCGACCTTGAGAGTCTTGTCGTACGAGACGTACTGGCGGTTCTCCGCGATGTAGTACTGCGGGTAGTCCTTGGTGAACGACGCACCGACCCGGGAGAAGCCCTTGGCGGTCCAGCCGTTGTCGTCGCCCTCGGCGTTGTCCGAGAAGAGCACGGCGCCGTCGGCGTTGACCGCGATGGTGTCGGCCGCGAAGCCCACGCCGCCCGCGCCGCCGTCGGTGGTGTAACGGAAGCGGATGTCGATCTTCTTGCCCGCGTAGGCGTCCAGCGAGTACGACAGCTTCTGGTACGTGCCGGAGACGTCGGTCAGCGCCGGCTTGTCACTGGCGTCGCGCGGGATCGCCTTGCCGTCGGCGGTGCCGTCGATCGCGGTCCAGCTGGCGCCGCCGTTCTCCGACACCTCGGTGTAGAGGAAGTCGTAGTCCTTCTCGATGTCCCACCAGCCCGAAAGGTCCAGGGACGCCTTGGACTTGCCGGTCAGGTCGACCGAGCGGGACAGGGTGTTGTTGAGGTCGTCACCCATGTCGCTCCACCACTGCTTGGCGCCCTCCGCGGGCGTCGTGACAGCGGTGGTGACGGGCTTCTTGGGCAGCTCGACGACGAGCGCCTGCTTGTCCTTGGTGTTGTACTCCGAGACACCCAGCTTGTGGACCGAGTTCGTCGCGGCCTTGGCCGAGGCGTAGTTGAGCCAGCCCAGCTGCAGCTTGTCCCAGGCGGTCATGTCGCCGGGCAGGTCACCGATGGCGTTCTTGCCGGTGCCGAGCCAGGAACCGGCCGACATCAGGGACCAGAAACCGACCGAGTTCTCAGCGGTGTTGGTGGTGTCGTAGAGGTCCGGCAGACCGAGGTCGTGGCCGTACTCGTGGGCGAAGACGCCCAGGCCGCCGTTCTCGGGCTGCGCGGTGTAGTCGCCGACCCACATGCCGGTGTCACCGATCTGGGTGCCGCCGGCCTTGTTGTCGGCCGGGCCGGTCGCACCGGCGTTGCTGCCGTACGCGTACCAGCGGTGCGCCCAGATGGCGCCCTTGCCCTGTGCGCCGCCGCCCGCAGACTCGTCCTCACCCGCGTGCACGACCTGGAAGTGGTCGATGTAGCCGTCGGGCTCGTTGAAGTTGCCGTCGTTGTCGTAGTCGTAGCGGTCCCACTGGTCGTACTGCGCCAGGTCCGCCTTGATCTGCTCCGGCGTGCGGCCCTTGGCCTTCTGGTCGGCCGCCCAGGCGTTCACACCGTCCCTGACCATGTCCCAGGCGTTGGCGCAGTTGGACGAGCCGCAGTAGTTGGAACCGTAACGGGCCTCGTTGTACGGGACCTTGACCCAGTCGGAGACCTGGCCGTCGACCGAGTAGCGTCCGGAGGACGTCTTCTCGTAGTACGTCTTCAGCGAGTCCTTGCCGGCGCCCTCACCGAAGTAGAGGTCCTGGAAGTGGGCCTGGTTGTAGTCGGCCTGCCAGGCGGTGCTGTTGTCCTTCGCCGGGTCCGGCTTGGCTATCGTGTTGTGCAGCGGTCCGGGCGTGCCGCCGTACTTCTTGACGGGCGGCTTGGGGCCGTCGCCGTCCGGGTCGAACATGGTCGTGTCGTCGACCTTGTCGCCGAACTCCACCAGGATCGTGAAGATCTTGTCCGTCTTCTCGCGGCCGAGCTCGACATACTTCTGGTCGTCGAGCTTGACCACCTTGGAGCCGTTGCGGTTCGACACCTTCTTGTCGCCGGACACGACCTGCTCCAGGGCGGCCTGACGCTGTGCATCCTGTTGCTCGCTGAAGGGGCCCTTCAGGTTGTGTGCGTTGCCCTCGGCCGACGCCGGGTCGCGGCGGTCGATGCCGGATACGCCGACGCCTGATGCCTTGCCATCCGCCTGTGCGGTGGCGAAAGTCGACGCCGTGGCGGCGGTGGCGGCCATGGCCACGACAACCGCTGCGGCACGGAGCGTCCGTCTCTTAGTGGTCACTTGATGCAGTCCTCCCCGGCGCCCGCGGCTGCGGCCTGGGAGTGATGAGGAGGCCGCGCGCGGATACGCGTCACAAGTGACGCCATTCGACCGGAGTTACACGAGAAAAGACAGACCTTGACTTGAACAAGCCAAGTGCATTATGCGGGAGTGGGGTTCCGTTATACGGACGTTCACCGAACGGTCGACCGGCGCACCAATGCCCCCCTTTGACGCACTGGATGACTCAATGCGCCCCCCATGCACCGGCACCGTGGGTTAGGTCACGCTTACTACCGGTTCCGCCAGGGCATCCACCGTCGTAGAGTCGGTTGACAGTGCGACCGCGTTGAGAGACTGCCCCTTCCGATGTCCCGAGGACGGATACCGCCATGCCGCGTCCCACTGCTGCACAGCTCTCCTACGGATCGGTCACCGTCGTCTTCTCGGCGCTCGCCATGCTCCTGCTGTCCCGCACGAGTTCGGGCATCGGCATCGCCGTCATCGGCACGGCGGCGCTGGCGCTCGGTCTGCTGGTGGCCGTCACCGTACCCCTTCCGCTGCGAATGAAAACAAGGAATGCGGCGAAGACAGCAAAGACGGCGACCGTGGTTCGCACGAACCACGGCGCCGTCTCCACCGTCGGCGCAGCCGAGGACATCGAGCTCGACGACGTCCAGCCGGCCAGGATCCCGGCCGCCCGCGCCACCGAGCGGGTGGGCGAGCACTCCCTGCGCCGCTGACCTGGCAACCGGCGGCGTGCCGCTCGGGCGGACCGTCTACGGACGTCGGCTATGCGGTCGACACCACCACCGTCTTGGCCGCCTTGTCCTGCAGCCCCTGCCGGTACGGCTTGTCCGTGAACATCAGCACGATGTTGATCAGCCACCACAGGCACGGGCAGCACAGCAGCGCCGGCAGCCACAGCACCACGGCCCGCAGGAACGCGGCACTGGTGTCCGGCACCCGGCCGTCATTGAGCATCGCGACCCGCAGCTTCAGCAGCTGCTTGCCGATGGTGCGGCCGTCCTTGTGCGTGAAGTACGTGTCGTACGCGACGTAGGCCACGAGCCCGATCAGCGACCAGAGCAGCTGACGGGCGCTGTAGGTCTGGTTGAAGGCGTTACTGAAGTTGTCGTAGTTGCTGTTGGCGTTGTTCGACGACACCTCGACCGGGCCGCCGAACGGCAGCGAGATCAGATACAGCGGGATCGAGATGATCAGGAAGTCGATCAGCCGGGCCAGGACCCGCTTGCCGGGCTCGCCGAGCGGCGGCATGCCCGCCAGCGGGTCCGGGCCGCCGTACGGGCCACCGCCGTAGGGCCCTGGCTCGTACGGCGGCGGAGGAGGCGGCGGCGGAGCGCTGTCGTAGGGCGAACCCGACGACGGCGGCTGCGGCTCCTGCGGCTTCTTGAGGAACGGGTCGTCCTCGGGAGGCTGGCCGGACGTCGGCTGATCGTTGCTCATGGGGGCAGTGCACCCCGGCCCACGGGTGCCCGCAACGGCTCAGAGCCTGTCGGGTGACCTCCGACCGGAGAGCGGACGCGGCGTGGCGTGCGCGATTCCAAGGCGCCGGAAGCGTGCGTGCCACGCCGCGGTCGCCCGGTCGGAGGCCGCCCCGACAGGCTCTCAGGTGCGTTCGGGGGAACGGGGCACGGAGCAGCCGCCGCTCACCCGATGAGCCGTCAGCCGCGTGGGTCGCCCGCGCGGCGTAGTCGTCAGCCCGCCACGAAGGTGTGTGCCGCCTTGTCGTGCCAGCACTGCCGCCACGGGCGGTCGAACAGGCACCACAGGACATTGACCACGCCGACGACCAGCAGACCAAGCACGCCGTAGACCAGCCAGCGGCGGAGCGCGGCACCGAAGGAGGGGGTCTCGTGGGACTCGATGTCCCGTACCTCCAGACCGCAGAGTTTCTTGCCGAGCGTACGGCCCCACTTCGCGGTCGGCAGGACCTCCAGCAGCACGCCGAGCACCAGGAACGCACCGAGCACCCCGCCGAACAGCCCGGCCGTGGTGGAGTCCACCAGCCAGACGGTGACCGTCCGGCCGGACAGCTTCGCCGCGTCGATCTTGTCGCCGATGTGGTCCAGCGCTTGCGAGACGAGCGGAAAGCCGATCGCGCCGACGAGCGCGCCCAGCACGACCGTGTCGACGAGCCGGGCGGCGAACCGCTTGCCGAGCCCGGCGGGGCGGGCGGCCGCCTGCGCCTGTGCGAGCTGCTGGAAGTGGTCGTTGACCGGGGGCTTCCAGGGCACGACGGGGCCGTCCGGCTGAGCCGCCTGCGCACTGACACGCTGCGGGGACGGCACGGCCTGCTGGGACTGCTCGCGCCCGAGCTGCTGCTGTTGGGAGGGCTGGGGCTGCGGGTGGGCGGCCTGCTGGGGCGCGGCCGGCTGGTGGGCCTGCTGCGCCCAGGAGGAGGCGCCGCCGCCGGGGCCCTGGGTGAGCGGATTGGCCGGGGCGGGTGCGGGCGCCGGGGCCGGCGCTGCGGCCTGAGCGGGCGCGAGGGCCGCAGCAGGTGCCGCCGCGGAGGGCTGCGGGGCGCTGGTGCCGGGGGGAACCGCGCGGATCGCCATCGTCCCGTCGGCCGGTTCCTGTTCTGCGTTGCGGGGACGGGGCGACCGGCCCCCCTGTCCCGCGGGGCGGTTCGTGACCGTTCCGTCGGCAGGCGGATGCCCCGCCTCACCGCTGCCGCCCTTGGGCTCGGCCGGGCGGCCGGCCCGGATCGCGACCGTTCGCTCGGGGACCTGGCTGTTGCCGCCCCGCATGCCCGGCAGCGC
The DNA here is from genome assembly GCF_044455345.1 of Streptomyces sp. NPDC051286. Classification (NCBI taxonomy): domain Bacteria; kingdom Bacillati; phylum Actinomycetota; class Actinomycetes; order Kitasatosporales; family Streptomycetaceae; genus Streptomyces; species Streptomyces sp. NPDC051286. Next base: position 58,726 of record NZ_JBITER010000027.1, read on the forward strand.
ACCGCCCGTGGGGTCCTGCGGCCCGGGCAGGCGCGGGTCCGCGGGGGCGCGGTCGGCAGGGGCCTCGTTTCCCGGTGTCCGGTCCGCAGGGACCCGGCCCGCTGCTCCGGCCCCGCCCGGCTGCCCCGTACCGCCTGTGCCGCCCCAGGACACCCGCCGGTCGCGTTCCCCGCCGAAGCCGGTCTGCCGGGAGGCGTCGGCCTGCCAGGCGGACGAGGGTTCGGGTCGGTTGCTGTCGTTCGGCTCCTCGTCGAGGAAGACCGGACCGGTTTCGTCCACCGGCGCGTAGGTCGGGCCGGACGCCTGGGCGGGCATCGGTGCCGAAGGCTGTGGCTCCGGAGCTGCCCCCTCGGAGGGCGTCGCGGCCATCGGTTCGTCCTGCTGGGGCGCGGGACGGCTCGTACCGGGAACCCACGAAGTGCCGTTCCAGTACCGGACATAGCCGGGAATGGACGGGTCGGGGTAATACCCCTCGCGGGGCCTGTCGTCACCGGGTGCCGGGGTTGGGGCGCTCATCACCGTGGTCCCGTATCTCTTCGAAGCCTCAAGTCAACGGACCACATCTATCAGACAGCCGCGTACCCCCGGACCGGTCCCGGCGTTTGGGGCACTTTCCGGTCAGGGTGAAGTTCTTTCCGGAAGTCGCGTCATAGGTGGCGGGCAGGGCGCTCTCTCCACGTGCGGGCCGGTCAGGGGACCGGTCCACAAGCACCGAAAGGACGCACTCATGCACACCGTTGTGGAACGCGAGCTGGAACTCAAGCTGGTCCTGTCGCCGGAGCGGAGCATCCCCGTCCCGGCCCGGCTGACGTACCGCACGGAGGATCCGTACGCCGTGCACGTCACCTTCCACATCGACTCCGACTTCCCCGTGCACTGGACGTTCGCCCGCGATCTGCTGATCGAGGGCGTGTGCCGGCCCTGTGGGCAGGGAGACGTGCGGATCCGGCCGGCCGAGATGGAGCGGCGCAACGTCCTCTGCGTGGCGCTGAGCTCGCCCGACGGCGATGCGCTGCTGCAAGTGTCGTCCGCGGCCGTGGCCGCGTGGGTGGAGCGGACGCTGCGGCTGGTGCCGCCCGGCACCGAGACCGGGCGGCTCGGCATCGACGCCGCTCTCGCCGAGCTGCTCGCGCCGTTGCCGGCCGACGACCTGTGGCTGAGCGACCCATGGCCGTCGGACGAGTCGACGGACGGCGAGGTCTGATGCGCGGTCCGTCGACGGCATCAGAAGACCTTGCCGGGGTTCAGCAGCCCCAGCGGGTCGAACGCCGCCTTGATGCCCCGGTGCATCTCGACGCTCACCTCGCCGAGTTCGCGGGCCAGCCATTCCTTTTTCAGGACGCCGACGCCGTGTTCGCCGGTGATGGTGCCGCCGAGTTCGAGGCCCAGCGCCATGATCTCGTCGAAGGATTCGCGGGCCCGGCGCGACTCGTCGGCGTCGGTGTGGTCGAAGCAGACGACGGGGTGGGTGTTGCCGTCGCCCGCGTGGGCGCAGACGCCGATGGTGAGGTCGTACTTCTGCGCAATGGCCGCCGTCCCCTCGATCATGGTGCCGAGCCTGGAGCGCGGTACGCACACGTCGTCGATCATCGTGGCCGGCTTGACGGCCTCCAGAGCGGTCAGCGACATCCGTCGGGCCTGGAGGAGGAGTTCGGACTCGGCGGCGTCGGCCGCGGGGACCACTTGGGTGGCACCGGCGGCGGTGCAGAGTTCGGCGACGGCGGCGAGGTCGGCGGTGGGGTCCGGGGTGTCGAAGGCGGCGAGGAGCAGCGCTTCGGTGGAGTCGGGGAGACCCATGTGGGCCATCGCGTTGACGGCTTGGACCGTTGTACGGTCCATCAGTTCGAGGAGTGACGGAGTGTGGCCGCGTGCCATGATCCGGCACACGGCGTCGCAGGCGGCTGTCGCGGACGGGAATTCGGCGGCGAGGACGAGCTGCTGCGGCGGCTGCGGCTTCAGGGCGAGCACGGCGCGGACGACGATGCCGAGGCTGCCCTCGGAGCCGACGAAGAGCCGGGTGAGGTCGTATCCGGCGACGCCCTTCGCTGTCCGGCGGCCGGTCGTCAGGAGGCGCCCGTCGGCGAGGACGACCTCGAGGCCGAGTACGTACTCGGCGGTGACGCCGTACTTCACGCAGCACAGCCCGCCGGACGCGGTGCCGATGTTGCCGCCGATGGTGCACATTTCCCAGCTGGACGGGTCCGGCGGGTAGTACAGGCCGTGTTCGTTGACCGCGCGGGACAGCACGGCGTTGATGACGCCCGGTTCGACGACGGCGATCCGGTCGACCAGGTCGATCTCCAGAATCCGGTCCATCTTCACCAGGGACAGCACGATGCAGCCGTCGGAGGCGTTGGCCGCGCCCGACAGGCCGGTGCGGGCACCCTGCGGGACGACCGGCACGCGCAGTGCGGTCGCCGTGCGCATGACGTGCTGGACCTGCTCGACCGTGCGCGGCAGCACCACCACGGCCGGAGCGCCCGCGTCGCAGAAGCTCGCCATGTCGTGGGCGTACGAGGCCGTGACGTCCGGATCAGTGATCAGGGCCTCGGCAGGAAGGCCCGCGCGCAGTCGTTCGAGAAGATCGTCCATGATCCAAGCGTCGCACCCGGGGCCAATGGTGTGAACCCGTCTGCGGCAGCCTACGCACAACACGGTGCGATCTTCATACTGACGCAGAGTGATCGGCATGGATGTCATGCCGCAGCAGCCTCCGGAGTCCCCCCAGTCGGATCACGCGCCCTCTTCATCCGATCCGTACGACTGCCCACCGCAGACGTCGTCGCTCCCCGGCTCCGAACCGCCACCCGCCCCGGACCCCGCGGCGCCGGCCGAACTCCCTCCGGTCTCGTTGCACACGACGCTGCGCCGGGCCGCGGTCGGTGCGGTGGCGGCTGCCGTGCTGGTCACGGGTGCGGTCGTGTCCGTACCGGACGAGGAGAAGGAGGCCGCGCCGCCGCCCGTGCCGGGACCGGTCATGCGCGCCCTGACGGCGACGGACGCGGGCGCCCCCGCCTCCCTCGCCGATCTGACGGCGCTGATCGGAAACCGGCAGAGCTGGGTGGGCACGCATCCGTCCGACGCGCGGTCGTGGGCGGTGCTCGGATCGGCGTACGTGGAGTGGGGGCGGCGTTCCGCGGACGTGGCGTACTACGGGCGGGCGGAGCAGGCACTGAGGCGCTCGCTGGACGTACAGCCGGGTGACCGGGGGAACACGGCGGCCTGGGTGGGGCTGGCGGCGCTCGCCAACGCGCGGCACGACTTCGTCACGGCGAAGAAGTGGGGCGAGACGGTGCGGGCCCGGCGGCCGAAGGACTGGACGGCGTACCCGGTCCTGATCGACGCGTACAACGGGCTCGGCCAGTACGCGGCGGCGGGCCGGGCGGTGGAGAAGTTCACGGCGCTGCGCTCGGGTGTACCAGCGCTCTCGTGGACGGCGCAGATGTACCGGAACGCGGGCCGGCGCGAGGACGCCCTGGCGGTCGCGCAGGATGCGGCGAACCGGGCCGCCACCCCCGCCGAAAAGACGGACTGCCTGTTCCGGCTGGGCGAACTGGCCTGGGAACGGGGCGAGTCCGAGGAGGCGGTGGCGCAGTACAGCGCGGCCCTGCGGACGGACCGCGCCCACGCTCCGTCGCTCGCGGGCCGGGCGCGGGCGCTCGCGGCCCTGGGCCGTACGCACGAGGCGCAGCGCGACTTCCGGGCGGCGCTGTCCCGGCTCCCGAGCCCCGCATACATGCTGGAACTCGGTGAGTTGTACGAGTCGCTGGGGCTGGGCGACGAGTCCCGGGGCGAGTACACGAAGCTCCGCAGAACCCTGACCCAGGAGAGCGGCCACGGGGTCGACGAGTCTCTCCTCCTCGGCCGCTTCGAGGCCGACCACGGTGATGCGTCGCGGGCGGTGGAGCTGCTGCGGGCGGAGTGGGACCGACAGCACCACAGCGCGGCAGTGGCGGACGCGCTGGGCTGGGCACTGTACAGATCGGGCGACTCGCAGAGTGCGCTGGCATACGCGCAGCAGGCGGCGAACACGGGTGGTGGGACGGCCCTGTACGCGTACCACCTGGGCATGATCGAACAGAGGCTGGGGAACCTCGGCCCGGCCCGCCGCCACCTGGACGAGGCGCTGCGCACGAACCCCCACTTCAGTCCTCTGGACGCCCCATCGGCCCGGCAGGCCCTGGACCAGCTGGGCGGGACCCCGGCGGGTCACCCGCAGGAGGTGACCCCGGCACCCGAACCGACGCCTCCCGCGGAACCCCCTCAGCAGTTCCCGGAACCGTCCGCGCAGCAGGGCACCCCGGCGGGGGGCACGGGAGACGGGGTCTCCGGAACCGTCGGAGACCCCGCCGTCACGTAGGTCCTGGGCTCAGAGGTTGCCGCGCTTCTCCTGCTCGCGCTCGATCGCCTCGAACAGGGCCTTGAAGTTGCCCTTTCCGAAGCCCATCGAGCCGTGGCGTTCGATCATCTCGAAGAAGACCGTCGGGCGGTCCTGGACCGGCTTGGTGAAGATCTGCAGCAGGTATCCGTCCTCGTCGCGGTCGACGAGGATCTTCAGCTCGCGCAGCGTCTCGACCGGTACACGGGTCTCGCCCGCCCATTCGCCAAGGGTGTCGTAGTACGAGTCGGGGGTGTCCAGGAACTGGATGCCGGCCGCGCGCATCGTGCGGACCGACGCGACGATGTCGTTGGTGGCGAGGGCGATGTGCTGGACGCCCGCTCCGCCGTAGAACTCCAGGTACTCGTCGATCTGCGACTTCTTCTTCGCGATCGCCGGTTCGTTGATCGGGAACTTCACCTTCAGCGTGCCGTCGGCGACGACCTTCGACATGAGGGCGGAGTACTCGGTGGCGATGTCGTCGCCCACGAACTCCTTCATGTTGGTGAAGCCCATGACCTTGTTGTAGAAGCCGACCCACTCGTTCATCCGGCCCAGTTCCACATTGCCGACGCAGTGGTCGATGGCCTGGAAGGTGCGCTTGGCGGGCGGTTCGACGATCGGGGCCACGGCCACGAAGCCGGGGAGGTACGGGCCGTCGTAGCCGGAGCGCTCGACGAGGGTGTGGCGGGTCTGGCCGTACGTGGCGATCGCGGCGAGCACCACCGTGCCGTGCTCGTCCTTGACCTCGTGCGGCTCGGTGAGACCCAGGGCGCCGTGCTCGACGGCGTACGCGTATGCCGCCCGTGCGTCGGGGACCTCGATGGCCAGGTCGACCACGCCGTCGCCGTGCTCCGCGACATGGTCGGCCAGGAAGCGGCCGTGGTCGGTGGATGCCTTGATGACGGAGGTGAGGACAAAGCGTGCCGAACCGTTGGTCAGCACGTAACTGGCGGTCTCGCGGCTGCCGTTCTCCGGTCCGGAGTAGGCGACGAGCTTCATGCCGAAGGCGGTCGAGTAGTAGTGCGCGGCCTGCTTGGCATTGCCCACGGCGAAGACGACCGCGTCCATTCCCTTGACCGGGAAGGGGTCGGCCTGCCGGGCGGTGTCAGGGGTGTTGTACAGCGTCTCAGTCATAAGGGAAGGCTCTCCCCGCATCGCAAGGTGCGCAATAGTTCGCGTTTTAGCTGAGCAGTCTGTACACACGTTTGCTTGGATGGGCGGACTATCTGTACATGGTGACCATGGAGGGGCCCGTATGGCGATCGATCATCTGGACGGGCGGCTCATCGTGCTGCTTGCGCGCGAGCCCCGGATCGGGGTGCTGGAGGCGTCGCGCCGGCTCGGGGTGGCCCGCGGCACTGCGCAGGCGCGCCTCGACCGGCTTCAGGCGAATGGAGTCATCCGCGGATTCGGACCCGATGTCGATCCGGCGGCCCTCGGCTACCCCGTCACCGCCTTCGCCACCCTGGAGATCAAACAGGGCCAAGGCGCCGATGTGCGGGCCCATTTGGACGGCGTCCCGGAAGTTCTGGAGCTGCACACCACCACCGGGCACGGCGACATGCTGTGCCGGCTCGTCGCCCGGTCCAACGCCGACCTTCAGCGGGTGATCGACCGGGTTGTCGGTTTTGATGGCATTGTCCGGGCCTCCACCGCGATCGTCATGGAGAACCCGGTACCTCTGCGCATCATCCCGCTCGTCGAGCAGGCCGCGGAGGACAGCGACTGAGCCGAGGAGTGACGTGTGAGCTTCTGGGAGTATCTGGGCAATCAGCACCAGCAGCTGCTCACCGACGCGTACCAGCACGTCAGCGCCGTGTTCCAGTGCATGGTCATCGCCACCGCGCTCGGCATCCTGATCGGGATCGCCACCTACCGCAGCAGCTGGGGCGGTTCGCTGGCCGTCACCACCACGGCCGTCATCCTCACCATCCCGTCCCTCGCCGCGATCGGTCTGCTGATCCCGCTGGTCGGTCTCGGCGTCCCGCCCACCGTGATCACTCTGACGATGTACGGGCTCCTGCCCGTCGTCCGCAACTCCATCGTCGGGCTGCGCGGCGTCGACCCGACCGTCGTCGACGCGGCGAAGGGCATCGGGATGTCACGGATCGCCCGGCTCTGCAGGGTCGAGCTGCCGCTCGCCTGGCCGCCGATCCTCACCGGCATCCGCGTCTCCACGCAGATGCTGATGGGGATCGCCGCCATTGCCGCGTATGCCTCCGGGCCCGGACTCGGCAACGAGATCTTCCGCGGCATCGCCTCACTGGGCAGCGCCAACGCGCTCAATCAGGTCCTCGCCGGCACGCTCGGCATCGTCATCCTCGCCCTGCTCTTCGACGCCGCGTACGTCCTGCTCGGGCGACTGACCATCCCCAGGGGGATCCGTGCCTGAGACCGACACCGGGGCAGCCGGGACGCCCACCGCCACCTCCGGTGCCACCATCCAGCTGGAGGACCTGACCAAGCTCTACCCGGGCAGTCCGAGCCCGGCCGTGGACAACGTCTCGATGGACATCAAGGCCGGTGAGACGGTGATCTTCGTCGGGCCGTCCGGCTGCGGGAAGTCCACCACCCTGAAGATGATCAACCGGCTGATCGAACCGACGTCCGGCCGGATCAGGATCAACGACGAGGATGTCACCCGCATCGATCCGGTGAAGCTGCGCCGCAAGGTCGGGTACGCGATCCAGTCGTCCGGGCTGTTCCCGCACATGACGGTCGCCGAGAACATCGCCCTCGTACCGAAGATGGTCGGCTGGTCGAAGTCGAAGGTGAAGGACCGGGTCGAGGAGATGCTCGATCTGGTCGGTCTCGACCCGAGGGAGTTCCACGGGCGCTATCCGCGGCAGCTGTCCGGCGGTCAACAGCAGCGGGTGGGCGTGGCGCGGGCGCTGGCCGCCGATCCGCCGGTGCTGCTGATGGACGAGCCGTTCGGCGCCGTCGACCCGATCACCCGCGACCACCTCCAGGACGAGCTGATCCGGCTGCAGCACGAGCTGCACAAGACGATCGTGTTCGTCACCCACGACTTCGACGAGGCGATCAAGCTGGGCGACCGGATCGCCGTGCTGCGGGAGCGGTCGCACATCGCGCAGTTCGACACCCCGGAGGCGATCCTCACCAACCCGGCGGACGATTTCGTCTCCGGATTCGTCGGCGCGGGCGCGGCGCTGAAGCGGCTCAATCTGACCCGCGTACGGGATGTGGGGATCGCCGAGTTCCCCACGGTGACAGTCGACGACCCGCTCCAGTCGATCTTCAATAAGCTGCGCAGAAGCCCGCACAACGAGCTTCTGATGCTGGACCGCAGGAACCGCCCGTACAAGTGGCTGCGCCGCGGCGACCTGATGCGGGCCCGGGGCTCGCTGGCGCGCGCCGGGCAGCTGGTCCACGACACGGTGACCCTGGACGCCACACTGCACGACGCGCTGGAGGCCGTACTGCTCGACAGCAGCGGACGGGTCGCGGCGACGGGGCGGCGCGGCGAGTTCATCGGGGTCGTCGACATGGAGACCCTGATGAACTCCGTACATGAGCTCCTGGAGGCCGACCGGCTCACCGCCATCGAGCACCAGCACGATCTGGAGGAGCTGCGCGCCCATCAGACCGAGCAGGAGCTGGAGGGAGGTGCGGGCGCATGAATCCCCCTGACATGAATCCCCACCAGTCGGTGCCGCCGGGGCCCGGGGAACGCCCGTCGTCGTCCCGGCTGCCGGACGAGCGCGACGTCCAGGACGTCTTCCGCGACGAGGAGGAGGAGGAGGAGGAGGAGGAGGAACCCGCGCCGCCGGCCGCGCCGCGGCGCCGGATCACCTGGCGCAAGCTGGTGCTGATGCCGGCCGCCCTGGCGGTCGTCCTCGGCCTCACCTATCTGTGGATCACCAACGTCCACCTCGACTCGATCGCCAAGAACGCGCTGACCGGCGGTAATGTGCAGCTGCGCTGGTGGCAGCACGTCAAGCTGACCGCAATCTCCACCTTCTGGGTGCTGATCATCGCCATTCCGCTGGGGATCGCGCTGACCCGGCGCAGGCTGCGCCGCGGCGCCCCGCTGGTCACGGCCCTCGCCAACGTCGGCCAGGCGACCCCGGCGATCGGTCTGCTGGCACTGCTGGTGATCTGGCTGGGCATCGGCCCGTCGACCGCGATCATCGGCATGGTGATCTACGCGGTGCTGCCGGTGTTCTCCAACACCGTGGCCGGTCTCAGGGCGATCGAGCCGAATCTGGTCGAGGCCTCACGCGGCATCGGCATGTCAGCGATGGGGACGCTCACGAAGGTCGAACTGCCGCTCGCCGTCCCGCTGATCCTGGCGGGGGTACGGACGGCGCTGGTCCTCAATGTCGGCACGGCGACGCTGGCGACGTTCGTCGGTGGCGGCGGGCTGGGGGACCTGATCACGTCGGGCATCCAGACGCAGCGGATGCCGGTGCTGGTGCTCGGTTCCGTGCTGACGGTGGTGCTGGCGCTGCTGGTGGACTGGCTGGCCTCGCTGGTCGAGGTGGCGCTGACGCCGCGCGGGCTGGAGGTGGGGGCGTGAGCGCGGGGAAGGGGGCGGCACGGGGGTTCAGGGCGGCCGGTCTCCTCGGGGCCCTGGTGCTGCTCGGGGTGACGCTCGCCGGGTGCGGGCTGAAGAGCGGTTCGCCGATGGTGGACAACGTGGTGCCGGGCTCGGTCGGCCGGGGGCGGCCACTGAACGGTGCCTCGCTGACCGTCACCTCGAAGAACTTCAGCGAGAACATCGTCCTCGGCCAGATGATCGGCCTGGTGTTCAAGGCCGCCGGTGCCGAGGTCCTCGACCGGACCAACCTGCCGGGTTCGATCAGCGCACGCGAGGCCATCATCAAGGGCGACGCCGCCGCGATGTACGAGTACACGGGCACCGCCTGGATCACGTACCTCGGCCATGCGAAACCGATCGCCAGCCCGCTGAAGCAGTGGGAGGCGGTCCGGGACGAGGACCGGAAGAACGGCGTGACCTGGCTGCCGCAGTCCACCCTCGACAACACCTACGCGCTGGCCATCAGCAAGAAGAACAACGCGGAGCACCATCTGAAGACGCTCTCCGATGTCGCCGCGCTGTCGAAGATGGACCCGGCGGCGGTGACGCTCTGCGTGGAGAACGAGTTCGCCTCGCGCGACGACGGACTGCCGGGGATGGAGAAGGCCTACGGGATGTCGATCCCGGCCGCCAACATCAGGAAGATGGACGCCGGGATCATCTACACCCAGGTCTCGAAGTCCAACTCCTGCCTGCTGGGCGAGGTGTACACCACGGACGGCCGGATCAAGGCGATGGATCTCGACGTCCTCGTGGACGACAAGCATTTCTTCCCCAACTACAACGCCGCGCCCGTCATCCACACCGCGACCTTCGACAAGTACCCGGAGATCGCCGAGCTGTTGAACCCGCTCAGCAAGCGGCTGACGACCGAGGTCGCGCAGCAGTTGAACGCGAAGGTGGATGTGGACGGGGAGGACCCGCACAAGGTGGCGAAGGACTGGCTGATCGCGGAGGGGTTCATCAAGGAGGGGTAGCGGGCAGCCGGGGCCGACGCCTCCCGGAGTTACAAAGAAGATGTTGCAAAGAAGCGTTGCAAAGGCTCCTTTGCATGTCTACAGTCGAGACATGGCAGCGAACGAAGCCGGCGGCGAGAAGCCGCTCGACCCGAACATCCACCGCGTCGACGTCCGCACCCTGCGCGCGCTCGCCCACCCCCTCCGGATCCGCCTGCTCAACGCCCTCCGGGAGTTCGGCCCCGCCACCGCGTCGAAGCTCGGCGACCGGCTCGGCGAGTCCAGCGGCGCCACCAGCTACCACCTGCGGCAACTTGCCGCGCACGGTTTCGTCGAGGACGACCCGACGCTCGGCAAGGGACGCGAACGGTGGTGGCGGGCCGTGCACATGGGTACCGCGTTCGACCGCAGTGCGGACTTCCTCCGCGACCCCGACCCGGAGGTGCGCGGCGCCATCGGAGTCGTCCTGCACGAGGTCGCCACCACGCACACCCAGGAGCTCAACACCTGGCTCGGCACCATGCACGAATGGCCCGAGGAGTGGCTGCGCGGCTGGGACGTCAGCGACTTCAAGGTGCGGCTCACCCCGGAGCTCTCACTGGAACTGGCCGAGAAGATCCACGACCTGGTCGACAGCTACCGCGACCGGGTCCCCGAAGGCACCGAGGGTTCGGCCGCCGTCCGCACCCATCTGCACATATTCCCTCGCCCCACCGACTGAGAGGACTCCACCATGCACCCCGACACGCACCTGACGCTGCAGCGCCTTCACAGCACCGAACTGCTTCGGCAGGCCGCCGAGTTCCGCCTGGCGCGTACGACCCGGGCGCCGCGGGCACCGCACCGGACCCTGCGTACGCAGCTGGGCTGGGGACTGGTCGAGCTGGGCCTGCGGGTCCTGCCGGACCGGCACGTCCTCGCCACGTCCTCCCCTCGCGCGGTTTAGCCATGACCGGGGGGAACCGCAAGCCGCTAGCCGCGCTTCTCGCGGCCAACTGCATATCCACCGCGGGCACTTCGCTCACCCTGATCGGGGTCCCGTGGTTCGTCCTGCAGACCACGGGCAGCGCCGGCCGGGCCGGCGTCGTCGCCTTCTGCGCCACACTGCCGGTCATCATCTCCGCGATCGTCGGCGGTCCCGTCATCGACCGGATCGGACGGCGCCGGATCTCCATCGCCACCGACAGCGTGTGCGCACTCGCCATCGCCACCATTCCACTGCTCCACTACGCCGGGGCGCTCGAATTCTGGATGCTCTGCGCCCTGATGGCACTGAACGGACTCGTCCACACTCCCGGCAACACCGCGCGTTATGTCCTGCTGCCGGACCTCGCCGAACACGCCGGAACCACGGTCACCCGCGCCGCCAGCCTCTTCGACGCCGCCTCGCGCGGCGCCAGGATGACCGGCGCGGCACTGGCCGGGGTGCTGATCGCGCTCGTCGGCGCGGAGACCGTGCTGCTGCTGGACGCGGCCACCTTCGGCGCGTCCGCGCTGCTCATCGCGGCAGGCGTACGAGGGGTACGGGCGGCCGAGCCGCGAAAGGTGGCGGCACCGGCCTCACTGCGCACGTACAGCCATGAACTGATTGAGGGATACGCCTACTTGTTCTCCAACCGGCTACTGCTGGCCGTCGTGGTGATGGTGCTCTTCATGAACGGCACCGATCAGGGCTGGGGCGCCGTACTGCTCCCGGTGCACGCCGAGCGCGAACTGGGCGGAGCACCCCAACTCGGCCTGCTCATCGCGCTGTTCGGGGCAGGCGCGCTGACGGGCGCGCTGGTGTACGGGGCGGTGGGACACCGGTTCTCGCGGCGTGCGGTGTTCACCGTGTGCGTGGTGCTGTCCGGCGGACCGAGGTTCGTGGTTGCCGCGCTGACGGACACGACGCTGCCGCTCGCGGTGACGATGCTGCTGGGCGGCCTCGCGGGCGGGGTCCTGAACCCGATCCTGACGACGATGACGTACGAACGCGTACCGCAGCAGCTGCGCAGCCGGGTATCCGGGGCGCTCACCGCGGGCTGCGAGCTGGCGATGCCGGTGGGCGGGCTGCTGGCGGGGCTGCTCGTGGAGAGCATCGGGGCGGACGGTGCGCTTCTGGCGCTGGGTGCGGTCTACACGCTGGCGACGGTGAGCCCGATGATCTTCCCGGTATGGCGCACGATGGACGACCGGCCGCCCGCGCAGGAGCGCACGGAGGCGAAGGCCGAAACCGCCCGTCTCCAAGGGCTGCGTCGTGCACCCACCAGGGATGAGCGGGACAGCCCTTCGGTCGTCTTTCGTTTGCATCAGGCCGGAACAGCGAGCGGCGCGCCGCGGAGCGTCGGCGACCGACGACGACGCCGCAGGCAGGGGTACCCCACGAGCCCGGCCTGATCCGGGCGGGAGGCCTCAGAGCCTGTCCGGCTCGCCCTGCGTCAGCAGCTCGGAACCTTGGCCCCCTTGTCCAGGGCCGTGAGCGAGGACACCGCGCTCTTCAGTGTGGTGACCGGGATCAGCTTGAGCCCCTTGGGGAGTTCGGCGCCCGCCGCCTTGCACTCGGCCTTCGGTACGAGGAAGACAGTGGCGCCGTCGCGCCGGGCGGCCTGGGTCTTCAGCGACACGCCACCGACCGCGCCGACCGTACCGTCCGCCTCGATCGTGCCCGTGCCGGCAACAGTGCGGCCACCGGTGAGATCCCCGCCGGAACCGTTGCCGTCGAGCTTGTCGACGATGCCGAGCGCGAAGAAGAGACCGGCACTGGGCCCGCCCACATCGGCGAGGTGCAGGGTCACGTCCACCGATCCGGGCGCCTTGCCGAGGTACCGCAGGGCCGCGTCCACGGCGGAGTTCTGCGACTTCTTCATGTCCTCGAGGTTGTGCTTCTCGATCTCCTTCTCGGAGCCGCCGGTCGGGTAGACCGATTCGCGGGGCATGACCGCCCGGTCGGTCCGGAGCCAGCCATCGATCACGTCGCCGATGCCGACGTCGGCGGTCGGCCCGGTCGCGATGATGGTCGTCATCCGCAGCTGACCGCTGGTGGGGCGGGTCGGCGCGCCCTCAACGCTGATCACGGACGTGCCCCGGACGTCCCCGAGTACGTTCGCGGTCGTGCCCGGCTGCGCCACGGTGAACGGCAACGGCGCGAAGGCGGCGACGCCGAAGAGGGCGGCTACGGGCAGGGCGCACAGGGCGAGGGCGCGGGGGCGCGAGAGACGAGTGAGCACCCTCCCAATCTAACCTGGCCGGGTTCATCCGCCCGGCCGGTCCGGGGAGGGGCGGCCCCGCCCCCCGGCCGGTGGTCCACCCGCCCGGCCGGTTCGTCCTCGGGCTCCGGACGGCTTCGGCAGGCCGCCCCGGAGCACGGACCCAGCCCGCCCGGACACGATCCGGCCCGCCCGGCGGCGGAGGACGAAGCGGCCACCGGACGACCCCGGTACTACCGCAACGCGTCCGCGACCTCGCGCGCCGCGTCGACGACTCGCGGGCCGACCCGCTCCGGTATCGCGTCCGCCAGCATCACCACCCCCACGCTGCCCTCCACGCCCATGACCCCGATCAGGGCCGCCGCCGCGCCGCTCGCGCCCGCTTCCAGCTCGCCGTGCGTGAGCGTGAACGCGGGCTCGGGCACCGGCTTCGCCCGTGCGGCCAGGATCGCCCGGCCCGCGGCGCCCTTGTCGAGCGGATGACGGAAGCCGGCCCGGTAGGCCACGTGATAGTCGGTCCAGGTCGGTTCGACGACGGCAACCGCCAGCGCATCGCTGCCGTCGACCAGCGTCAGGTGGGCGGTGGCTCCGATGTCCTCGGCCAGGGACCGCAGCGCGGGCAGCGCAGCCTCCCGTACCAGCGGATGCACCTGGCGGCCCAGGCGCAGCACACCGAGTCCCACCCTGGCCCTGCCGCCCAAGTCGCGGCGCACCAGGGCGTGTTGCTCCAGTGTGGCCAGCAGCCGGTAGACGACGGTGCGGTTGACGCCGAGTTTGTTGGACAACTCGGTGACGGTCAGCCCGTGGTCGGTGTCGGCGAGCAGCTTGAGGACACGCAGTCCCCGGTCGAGCGTCTGGGAGGTCTCCGCGGTCACGACGCCCTCTCCTCTTCGGTGAGTGGCGGCACCCTCACGGATGTTGCGTCGCCGGTCCCAGCGGCGACGCACGGAGAGGCCGCCGGCGGCCAAGGCACCGGCTGCGCTCCGCGGCGGCGCTGCCACGGGGCGTTCACTTTTCGGGGACAGTAGCGAGCCAGTCCGCTCAGCGGAAGACCTCGTTCAGAATCCGGGCGCACGCGGAAGGGCGGCTGTGCCGCGGAAGCGTAAGCGCCGGTCAGCGCGGCGCCGGCCGGACCAGGAGTATCTACGCGCGTTCACGTCGACCGACGCCATTGCGGCGCTCCACGTGATCCATGGCAAACTCACGGTGAACGGATGTTGAAGATTTCAACTCTGCTCCGTTGAGCGTTGTGGGCGGAGGCCGCCGGGGCGCGGCACAAGGTCCACGAGCTCCTCGGCCAGGGCGTCGGGCCTGCTCGACTGTTCCCGCCGCCCGGGCGTGGCCCTGAACACCGTCAAGCGCTCCGCCCGCGTCCCCGAGCCGACCGCCCAGCGCATCGCCCCCCGTACCGGCCCACCCTGGTCGCCCCGCTACCGTGACCACCTGCGCGCAAGGCGCGCGGCCGACCCCGGCTCGGCCAGGAGTACGCGGTCAGTGCGCGGGCCGGCGAGCCTGGTACGCCTCGCGCAGGACCGACCAGGCGTCCGCCACCGGACCCACGTGCCCGAGCTTGTCGGGGTTGAGCACCGTGCGGATGGTCTGGATCTGTCCGTCGAGGACGTCGAGCGTCCAGGTGTTGATGACCCTGCCGTCCCGGTCGCGGAAGATCGCACCCGGCTGGCCGTTCACCTCATGCAGCTCCACCACGCCGCCGATCCGGGCGAACGGTGCGACGAGCGCGGCGAGCAGCCGGGCCACCTTCTCGGCGCCGATGACGCCCGTGCCCCACAGCGGGGCCTTGCCGCCGCTGTCGCCGACCATCTGCACGTCGGCGGCGAGGAGTTCGCACAGCCCGTCGACGTCCCCTTCCCGGAAGGCCTCGAAGAACCGCTCGGTGAGTGCCTCACGTTCCTTCCGGTCGGCCTCGAACCGGGCGCGCCCGGCGTCCATGTGGCGGCGGGCGCGCACCGCGAGCTGGCGGCACGCCGCCTCCGAACGCCTCACCGCCGACGCGACCTCCGCATACCCGAACCCGAACACCTCCCGCAGCACGAACACCGCACGCTCCAGCGGGCTGAGCCGCTCCAGCAGCAACAGCGCCGCCATCGACACCGAGTCGGCCAGCTCCGCGGAGCGCTCCGGATCCTCGTAGGGGTCGGTCAGCAGCGGCTCGGGGAACCACGCCCCGACATACTTCTCCCGCCGCACCCGGGCCGAGCGCAGCACGTCGACCGAGACCCGGGTCACCACAGCCGACAGGAACGCCCTGACCGAGACCGGCTGCGCAGGCGAGCCCTCGTAGCGCAGCCAGGTCTCCTGGACCGCGTCCTCGGCCTCGCTCACGCTGCCCAGGATCCGGTAGGCGATCGAGAACAGCAGCGGCCGCAGGTCCTCGAACTCCTCTGCCCGGGTCACGCCAGCTCCCGCTTGAAGCCCTGCCGCCACGAGGGGTAGCGCAGCTCCCAGCCGAGTTCCCGCTTGGCCTTGGCGTTGGAGAAGGCGCGTCCCTCGGTCATCATCACCACGGCCACCTGCCCGGCCAGCAGCCGGGCCAGCCAGACCGGGACCCGCATCGGCCGCTTCGCCCCCGCACACGCCGCCAAGAACGGCAGCCACTCGGCGGCCGGGGCCGGCTCGTCGTCGACGATGTTGAACACGCCCCTCGCCTTCTGCTCCACGGCCAGGACGGTGGCGCTCGCCGCGTCATCGAGATGCACCCATGAGCTGTAGCCGGTGGCGCGCCCCACCAGCGGGAACTGCCGCTTCCGGATCAACTCGACCTGGTCGTCGGTGGCGCCCGGCCCGTAGAGCCCGCCGTAGCGCAGGACCACGCCGCCGGCACCCACGACCCTCTCCTCGACATGGCGGATCGCCGCCATGCCAGGGGCCGCGGACGTACCTGCCATCAGGTCCAGCGGGTCCTCCTCGGTCTTCACCCAGCCGCCCTCGCGGATGCCGTTGCAGTTCGCATACCCCTGCGCGACGACGTGGGACACGCCGGTCGCCTGAGCGGCGGCAAGCAGGTGGTCCGTCCCCTCGGTACGCAGCCGGTTGGTGGTGGCGAACCAGCGGTCCATGTGCTTCATGTCGGGCTTGCCCGCGATGGCGGTCATCTGATGCACGATCGTGTCCGGCTGCGCCTGGGCCACCGCCTCACCGACCGATACCGCGTCCAGACCGTCCATGACGACACCGTCCGCGCCCAGCCGCTGCAGCAGGCCCAGCTTGGTCGCGGTCGTCGTCGTCGCCGTCACCTGGTGCCCCCGCGCCACCAGCTGCGGCACCAGCCGCCGCCCGAGAACACCGGTCCCCCCTGCCACGAACACCCGCATGATCATCACCTTTCTGATCAGAACCTGTCTGTGAGAACCGAGACGAGACAACCCGCCCGTCTGTGACACGAGAGGCAATCCCGCGGACGATCCGCGCCGGCCGGATCGACGGCTATGCCGTCTGCGCCGTCCAGGGCCGGAGCTTCTCGGGGTTCCGGACTGCCCAGATGTGCGCGATCCGGTCGCCTGCGACGTCGAACGCGAACACCGCCACGGTGACGCCGTCCTGCTGCACCGTCAGACCGGCCTGAGCGTTGACCGTGCGCTCCAGAATCGTCAGGTCGGGGGCCATGCCGACGAGATCGACCAGGTAGCGCGCGATCTGCCCGTCGCCTTCGACGGGGCGCAACTCGGCGAGGACGAGGCCGCCGCCGTCGCCGATCGCGCTGGCGTCGGGGTCGAGGAGGCCGATGAGCGCGTCGATGTCCTTGGCTTCCCAAGCCCGCTTGAATTCCCGGACGATGCCGGCACGCCGATCGG
Organism: Streptomyces sp. NPDC051286; assembly: GCF_044455345.1. Lineage (NCBI taxonomy): Bacteria > Bacillati > Actinomycetota > Actinomycetes > Kitasatosporales > Streptomycetaceae > Streptomyces > Streptomyces sp. NPDC051286. The sequence goes on from NZ_JBITER010000027.1 coordinate 75,621, forward strand.
CCGCAGCCTCAGGAGCCTGCGATGCACGGATGCGCCGGCGGGCCGAGGAGGCCAGCTGGCGGCATGCGGCCGGAGTGCGGCCGACGACCTGGGCCACTTCGGCGAAGGAGTAGCGGAAGACGTCGTGCAGGATGAACGCGACGCGCTCGGCCGGGGTCATCGAGTCGAGGACGACGAGGAAGGCCATGTGGACCGACTCGTCGAGGGTGACCCTCTCCGCCGGGTCGACCGTGGTGTCGCCCGGCCTCTCGTTGATCCACTCCGGACGTCCGGGCAGCGGCTCGGGGATCCATTCGCCCACGTAGCTCTCGCGCCTGGCCCGTGCCGAGCCGAGCAGGTCGAGGCAGATGCGACTGGCGACCTTGGTCAGCCAGGCACCGGGACGGTTGATGGCTTCCTGCTGCTCGTGGGACATCGCGTACCAGCGTGCGTAGGTCTCCTGGACGACGTCCTCGGCATCGGCCAGCGAACCGAGGAGCCGGTACGCCACGCCGATCAGCTGATGCCGCTCGCTCATGATCGCGCTCAGGCCCGGATCGAGCCCACCGACTTCCGGCTCGGACAAGGTGTTCATGGTGTTTCCGACTCTCCTTGGTCGCATCTGTTCACACCAGTACGACGAGCCACCCCCTCGGAATGTGAGGCGGTACGTCGACCTCACATTCCGGGCGGTCGTCTCGTCGTACTGCTGAGACGAACACCAGCCATCGAACAGGAAGACCCCAGGACGCCATGACCGACCTTCAGGCCCTTGCGGATCGCGTCGAGATCGAAGCGTTGCGCGGCGAGTTCACCGACGCGGGGATGATGCACGACTACGACCGCTTCGCGTCGCTGTTCACCCACGACGGCGCGTGGCGGATGCCCCACATCCCCGTCGAGTTCGTCGGCCGGGCGGAGATCCGCGCCGCGATCGAGAGGCTGCAGGATCACTGGGAGTACTTCGTACAGACCGTGCACCCGGGCACGATCCGGATCGAGGGCGACACCGCGGTCGGCCGTGCCTATGTCGCGGAGTTCGGGCGCATGCGCGACGGCAGTTCGCACCTGAACTACTCCCTGTACCACGACCGCTACCGGCGCACCCAGGACGGCTGGAAGTTCACCGAACGCCTCTACGAGGTCCGGTACTTCGACACCACCCCGCTGGCGGGCTCGGCATCCCAGCCGGCGCCCGGGTCCGTCCGCGAGTCGTGACCGTTCCGGAACCGAGAGATCAACCACCTGTTTTCCCACCAGGAGCGACCCAGCATGTCAACCATGACCACACTGAGCGATCTGACCGGCGGCTACGTGCTCGACACCACCCGTACGCGGATCGGCTTCGTCGCCCGGCACGCGATGGCCACCAGGGTGCGTGGCCAGTTCGATGAGTTCGAGGGCGGTGCGCACTTCGACGGCGACGACCCGTCGAAGTCCAATGTCCGGCTCACGATCCAGGCGAAGAGCATCAAGACCCGCGACCAGCGGCGTGACGACCACCTGTGTGGCACATTCCTGGACACGGACCACCACCCCACCCTCGTCTTCACCTCGACCACGGTGCAACAGCTCGCCGACACCGGCTTCAGGGTCACCGGTGACCTGACCATCCGCGGTGTGACCAAGCCGGTCACGGTGGACTTCGAGCTGACCGGCGCCGAGAACCTCCCCCAGCGCGGCACTCGGGTCAATTTCAAGGGCGGCGTCACGATCGACCGCAACCACTGGGGCGTGAACTGGAATGCCGCGACCAGGCTTCTGGTCAGCGCGAAGGTGACGCTTGAGCTCGACATCACCACGATCCGGCGGACCTGACAAACCTTCGCCGCGGGGCAGCGGTATCGGCGGCGCCGGGAGTCTGCGCCGCGGTGCGACGGCGAGACGCCCGTCACATTCATCCACGTCACAGATCGCCGGGCTGTCTCGTCACAGAGGTATATCCGCCCACAACCGTAAGGGAGTTGCACCGCTTCCTGGACGAAGCTGCCCGCCGGCCGCCCAGTCCCGGGATCGACCTCGCCTTGTCCCTCACGGCTGTACCCGTCACCGCAGAAAGAACGGAAGAACATCATGAGCAAGGTCTGGTTCGTCACCGGTTCGTCACGCGGCCTGGGCCGCAACTTCGTCGAGGCCGCCCTGTCCCGCGGCGACCAGGTGGCCGCGACCGCCCGGAACCCCGAACACCTGGATGAGCTGGTCGCCGCCTATGGCGAGGCGGTGCTCCCGCTTGAGCTGGACGTGACCGACAAGGCCGCCGTCCACGAGAGCGTGAAGCGGGCCAAGGAGCACTTCGGCCGCCTCGACATCATCGTGAACAACGCAGGCTACGGCCTGTCCGGCGCTGTCGAGGAACTGACCGAGCAGGACCTGCGCGACCAGTTGGAGACCAACCTGTTCGGCGCGGTGTGGGTCGTCCAGGCCGCGCTGCCCCACCTGCGCGTGCAGGGCGGAGGGCACATCGTCCAGATCTCCTCGGTCGCCGGCGTCTCCGCATTTCCGCTCGGTGGCGGATACGGCGCCTCCAAGTGGGCCCTCGAAGGCCTGAGCGAATCCCTCGCCCAAGAGGTCGCCGGTTTTGGCATCAAGGTGACCCTGGTCGAGCCCGGCTCGTATGCCACCGACGCGATCGCCTCCGCCGTCCACGCCCCGGCCGACCCGCTCTACGACGGTCTCCGCGAGAGCTTCGCCGCGTTCGCGAAGACGCTCGACTTCGGCGACCCGGCTGCCGCAGGCCGGGCACTCCTCAAGATCGTCGACTCCGAAAACCCGCCCCTGCGCGTGTTCTTCGGCGCCCAGGGCAACCAGATCGTCCAGCAGGTCTACACCGACCGGCTCAAGACCTGGGCCGACTGGCAGGACCTCTCGCTGGAGGCTCACGGACACACCCCGTCGGCCCCGGCGGCCTGACCCGGCGACCGGACGACGCCGGCCCGGCACGAGGATCCCTGTCCCCGTACCGGGCCGGCACCTGACCCGAGCGGACTCACCTCATCCGGGTGGCCCACTCCTGCACCTTCTTGATCCGCTGCTGGATCTGTCCCGCCGTCGCCTCCGCGCTCGGCGGCCCTCCGCAGACCCGCCGCAGCTCGGTGTGGATCACACCGTGCGGCTTGCCGCTCTGGTGCGTGTACGCCGACACCATCGTGTTGAGCTGCTTGCGCAGCCCCAGCAGCTGCTTGTGCGTGACCACCGGCCGGGCCTCCGCCGGCTTCTCCAGCAGATCGGCCTCCCCGGCCGGCTTCTGCCTGCTGTGCGCGATCTGCCGAGTCTGCCGCTTCTGCAGCAGCAACTGCACCTGGTCGGGTTCGAGCAGCCCGGGAATCCCCAGGTAGTCCTGCTCCTCCTCGCTGCCCGGGTGCGCCTGCATGCCGAACTCGGCGCCGTCGTACAGCACCCGGTCGAAGACCGCGTCGGACTCCAGCGCCTCGAACGGCAGCTGGTCCTCGGTCTCCTCGTCCTCCAGGCGTTCCGCGTCGGCGAGGAGCTTGTCCTCCTCGGAGAACGGGTTCTCCTCGTCACTGCCCTTCTTGGGCTTGTCGAGGACGTGGTCCCGCTCGACCTCCATCTCGTTGGCGAAGTCGAGGAGCATCGGGATGGTCGGCACGAAGACGGAAGCGGTCTCGCCGCGCCGGCGCGACCGCACGAAGCGCCCGACGGCCTGGGCGAAGAAGAGCGGGGTCGAGATGGTGGTGGCGTACACACCGACCGCGAGACGCGGCACGTCGACGCCCTCCGACACCATCCGGACCGCGACCATCCACCGCGAGTCGTCCTCGCTGAACTTGTCGATCTTCTTCGACGCGGCCTTCTCGTCGGAGAGGACCACGGTCGCCTTCTCGCCGGTGACCTTCTTGAGGATCTTGGCGTACTCACGCGCGGACTCCTGATCCGTGGCGATCACGAGCCCGCCCGCATCCGGAATGCCCTTACGCACTTCGGTCAGCCGCTTGTCGGCGGCGGCCAGCACATTGGGAATCCAGTCCCCGGTCGGCGACAGCGCGGTCCGCCACGCCTGGCCGATGGCGTCCTTGGTCATCGGCTCGCCGAGCCGCGCGGCGATCTCGTCACCGGCCTTGGTGCGCCAGCGCATGTTGCCGCTGTAGCTGAGGAAGATCACGGGGCGGACGACGCCGTCGGCGAGCGCGTTCCCGTAGCCGTAGGTGTAGTCGGCCGACGAACGCCGGATCCCGTCGTTCCCCTCCTCGTACACGACGAACGGGATCGGGTTGGTGTCGGACCGGAACGGCGTACCGGTCAGCGCGAGCCGCCGGGTCGCCGGGTCGAACGCCTCCTGACACGCCTCGCCCCAGGACTTCGAGTCACCGGCGTGGTGGATCTCGTCCAAGATCACGAGGGTCTTGCGCTGCTCGCACCGGTTGCGGTGCAGCATCGGGCGGACACCGACACCGGCGTACGTGACCGCGACCCCGTGGTACTCCTTGCTCACAGGTCCGGCGCTGTACTCGGGGTCGAGCTTGATACCTATCCGGGCGGCCGCCTCCGCCCACTGCTTCTTCAGGTGCTCGGTCGGCGCGACGACGGTGATCTGCTGCACGACGTGGTGGTGCAGCAGCCATGACGCGAGGGTCAGCGCGAAGGTGGTCTTCCCTGCGCCGGGCGTGGCGACCGCGAGGAAGTCACGCGGCTGCTCCTGGATGTACTTCTCCATGGCGCCCTGCTGCCAGGCTCGCAGCTTGCCGGCCGTGCCCCAGGGGGCGCGGCCGGGATAGGCGGGTGAGAGGTGGTGGGAGGCGGTAGTAGTCACGGTCTCCGGTTCGGGGCTCTCGGGTACGTGGGGCGCTGCCCGTACGGGCCGCGAGGGGCTCGTACGCGATACGACAACCGGGCCACCTTACCGGGGGGCCGGGCGGAGCCTCGTATGAACGAGCGGTGGTTCGGCGCCGCTGAGACCCTCTTCACAGAGCAGTGTTACGCGGCGAACCCGGGGAGCCGTTCCGCGATCCTGGGCATGTCGAGCGCCCCCTGGCACACATCCAGCACGAACTTCTCGGCCTCGTCGACATCGAAGTCCGCGCTCAGGCGATGCCCGTTGATGTACAGGAAGACCCAGGTGGCATACCAGGCGATGCGCTTGTTTCCGTCAACGAGCGCATGATTGCGTGCCAGGGACTCCATGAGCGCCGCGGCCTTCTGCCACACGTCCGGATAGGCGTCCTGGCCGAACACGCTCGCCTGCGGGCGGGCGAGCGCCGAATCGAGCAGCCCGTAGTCGCGCACCTCGGCAGCTCCGAGGCGCTCGGCAAGGTTGAGCAGCTCGGGAAGTGTCAGGTACTTCATCAGGCGAGCCTCCGGTTGAGCTCCTCACTCACCTTCAGCACGTGGTCCGCAGCCTGGTCGAAGAGGCGCGAGTGTTCGTTTATGGCGATGATCACCGCGTCGTGGGCGAACGACTGCATGCTCCGCCCCTCCGACTCGGCGCGCGCACGCAGTGCGTCCAGCTCTTCTTCGGTGAACCGCAGATTCAGACCAGCCATGGACAGATGGTACCGCGTGGTACCACGCAGCACTAAGGCTTTGGCCGCACCCGCGCCGCCACCCACGCCCCCACCAGCGCCACCCCCGCCATCGGCAGGAAGACCACCGCGAACGCCCCCGGATGAGACCCCGAGGCCCCCGCCTCCACCGCCCCGTGCACGGCCCCCACCGCGCCGCCGCCGAGCGCCGTGAAGGCCGCCCCGCCCGCGGCCAGCAGCAGGACGTTCGACAGCCCGTCGGAGATCTGAAGCGCGGCCGAGTTCGCCCCCGCCTCCTGTGGCGCCGACAGCTTCAGCAGCAGCACGCTCGTCGACGCGATCACCATGCCCATGCCGAAACACCCGAAGGCCCAGGCCACGGCCACGGTCCAGACCGGCACCGAGTCGATCAGCACGGACGGCGCGGCCGCTATCGAAGCGGCGACCAGCACCATGCCGCCCACCATCAGACGCTCCCGGTACGGTTCCAGGCGCGGCCGGGACTGTACGTACGAACCGAGCGCCCAGGTCCCGCCCCCGGCCGCGAGCGACAGCCCGGCCAGCGTGGGGCTCAGCCCGCGCTGGGTCACCAGCATGAGCGGTACGAACGACTCGGCGGCGATGAACGACCCGGCCGCGACCCCGCGCAGCAGCACCACCGAGGGCAGCCCGCGCGCCGCCCGGCCCGTGCCCGGGGGCAGCAGTCCGCGCACGGCGGGGACGAGCAGCCCGAACCCGACAACCGCCGGAAGCAGCGCGAACCAGTTCCGCTCCTGCCCGGCGTACTGGAGCAGCGCCGCCCCCAGCGAGATCCCGAGCGCGAGAAGGATGCGGCGCCGGTCGTACGGCTCGACGGGCGCCGTCGGATCGGCCGGCCCCGATGCCCGGCGCCGGATCGCGGGCAGCGCGAGCGCCAGCGGGAACACCACGAGCACGGGGATGCCGATGAAGACCCACCGCCACCCCAGGTGCTCGGTCACGCTCCCGGCGGCGAGCGGCCCGACGACGGACGGGATCACCCAGCTCGCCGCGAACGCGGCCATGATCGACGGCCGCAGGTGCTCCGGATAGGCCCGGCTGATCACCACGTACAACGCCACGATCACCAGCCCGCCGCCGAGCCCCTGCACGGCCCGCCCGGCGATGAACATCCACATGCTGCCCGCCGTACCCGACAGCAGCAGCCCGGCCCCGAACGCGCTGATCCCGGTGGCGAGCGGCGCCAGCGGCCCGCGCCGGTCCGCCCACTGCCCGGACAGGACCATGGCGAACAGGCTGGTGGTGAAGTACGCGGAGAACGCGAACGCGTAGAGCGGGATGCCGTGCAACTCACGGGCGGCGACCGGCATCGCGGTCCCCACGGCGGTCGCCTCAAAGGCGATCAGGAAGACGACGGAGACGATGCCGATGCTGAGCGCCCGATAGGTCCGGCCGAGCACCCCTTCGGATTCGGCGGGCGGGACCGGTATCGCCGCTTCGACGGCGGTGCCGGCATCGGTACCGGCGTCTCGTGGTTCCAGGGCACTCATGAGCCCAAGAGTAAGGGCCAAGATCTTATGTGGCCCCTGTCGCGAGACGGTCCGCCACTCGTCCGTCGGTCGTAGGACCGCGGAGCCGATCGTGAACGGAACATGGCAGTCGCGTTGCGGCCCGGCCCGCGGCGGTCGGCGACGTCCTCGGGTACCGGCTTGGATTCGCCGAGTTCGACAAGGACGGCGTACCTCCGCGGGGAACCTGATCTGCACCGGGTCCCCCCATACGAAAGGCGACCACCCTGCGCGCGGCGCGGGCAGTCGCCTTCTCTCGTATGGTCCGGAGATCAGGAGGCGGTCGTCGGCTCTGCCTTGAACCCTTCCTTCATCATTTCCCGCAGGTGCGCCTCGTCCTCGTTGCTGAGCGAGGTCTGCACGAGCTGACCGCCGAACTTGACGATCTCGGGGACGACCTTGTCGCGGACGGACTTCTTGACGAGCACGAAGACGGCGGCGGCGCCGGGCCGGAGATTGGTGCTGAGTTCCTTCATGAAGTCGTCGTTGACACCGGTGTCGATGGCGGACCCTCCGGCAGCGCCGGCCGCGGCGCCCACCGCGGCACCGAGGAACGGCACGAGGAAGAGCAGCCCGATGACGCTCCCCCACAGCGCGCCGCCCGCGGCACCGGCACCCACGTGGCTGACGGCCTGATGCAGCTTGATCTTGCCGTCCTTCTCACGCCGCTCGACGACGACGATGTCCTCCAACTCGACGAGGTGCTCGCGGTTCATGGACAGCAGCTTGTCCCGGACCTGGTTGGCGGTGGCGAGATCGTCGTAGGCGATGACGAAAAGATTGCTCATGCGACTGACTCCTCCTCAAGGTGCCTTACCGTACCAACCATAGGGGAAGTATCACTAAATAAAACATAAGGTCTGTAGTGTCGGCGCTGCGATCGGTTCAGCTCTCCACCATCCGCACCCGCCCCAGCCCCGCGAGGACCGTGTCGACCGTCTGCTCCACGCTCTGCCCGGTCGTGTTCGACCAGAGCCCGATCCGCGGCATCTCCTCCCGCGGCACCCGGCCCAACGCCTCGACCGTCCACCCGGCCCCGTAACCGCTCCCGGCCCCGATCCGCGCGCCACCCGACTCGTTGCGACGCCTGACTCATTGCGACGCCCGACCGGCATACGGTTGCCAACAGGGCTGCAGCTACTGGCGGTTGGCCGCCATTACACATACCCGCCACGCCCGACAGGCTTCAACTCCCGTCCCACGGCCCAGACTCACCGCGACGCCCGGAACCACCCCTTCCCCCGGGCGTCCGAGGAGTACGTCGTGATCAGACCTTCCGCAGGAGGAAGAGCCGCCCTGCTCGCCGCAGGGCTCTCCCTGGTGCTGCTCTCGGCAGGGCAGACCGCCGCCGCGCCCGACACCGCCCCGGACACCGCGTCCGCACCGGCCACCTTCACCGGGGCCCGGGGCGCGAGCACCACCGTCACCCTCATCACCGGTGACCGCGTCACCCTCACCGACCTCGGCGGCGGCCGGAAGACCGTCACCGTCGACCGAGCCGAGGGCGCCACCGGGGCCGTCCGCAACGAGACCGTGAACGGCAGGATCACCGTCATACCCGACGAGGCCCGCACCTACCTGCAGTCCGGTGTCCTCGACCGGCGGCTCTTCGACGTCACCGGCCTCGTCGAGCAGGGCATCACCAGCGATCTGCCACTGATCGTGACGCACGGCAAGGGTGCCCGCGCCGCCGCCGTCGCCCCGCGCGGCACCAAGACCGTCCGGGCCCTGCCCAGCATCGGCGGCGCGGCCTTACGAACAACCGAACCAGCAGCCTTCTGGCGCGAGTTCACCGACTCCGCCCGCCCCGGCGCCCGCTCGGCCGGTGCCATGAAGGTCTGGCTCGACGCCCGGGTCAAGGCCGACATGGCCGACTCCAACGCCCAGATCGGCACCCCCAAGGCCTGGGAGGCCGGCCTGACCGGCAAGGGCGTCAAGGTCGCCGTACTCGACACCGGCGCCGACCTCTCCCACCCCGACCTCGACGGGCGGGTCGCCGAGAGCCGGTCTTTCATCGAGGGCCAGGAGGTCGCCGACCGCCAAGGCCACGGCACCCATGTCGCCTCGACCGTCGGCGGCAGCGGCGCGGGCTCCGCGGGCAAGGAGCAGGGCGTCGCCCCCGGCGCCACCCTCGCCGTCGGCAAGGTCCTCAGCGACCAGGGCACCGGCACCGAGTCGCAGATCATCGCCGGCATGGAATGGGCCGCGAAGGACATCGACGCAAAGATCGTCTCGATGAGCCTCGGCTCCAGCGAGGCCAGCGACGGCACCGACCCCATGGCCCAGGCGGTGAACACCCTCTCCGCCGAGACCGGCGCCCTCTTCGTCATCGCCGCCGGCAACTCCGGCGCCCCGGGCTCCATCGGCTCCCCCGGCGCCGCCGACTCCGCGCTCACCGTCGGCGCCGTCGACTCCGCCGACCGCGCCGCCTACTTCTCCAGCCAGGGCCCCCGCTACGGCGACCAGGCCCTCAAGCCCGACATCTCCGCCCCCGGTGTCGCCATTCTCGCCGCCCGCTCCCAGCTCGTCAGCGGCAGCGGCCTCTACACCTCCAAGAGCGGTACGTCGATGGCGACCCCGCATGTCGCGGGCGTCGCCGCGCTCCTCGCCGAGCGGCACCCCGACTGGACCGGCGCCCAGCTCAAGAACGCCCTCATGTCCAGCTCCAAGACACTCACCGCGTCCTCGTACGCCCTCGGCGCGGGCCGGGTCGACGTAGCTGCCGCGATCTCCGCGAACGTCACCGCCACCGGCTCCGCCGACCTGGGCTTCTACTCCTGGCCGTACGAGTCGAACAAGCCCGTCACGAAGACCGTCACGTACACCAACTCCTCCGACGCGCCCGCCGAACTGAACCTGGCCGTCGAGGGCATGCCGCAGGGCACCACCGCGCTCGCCGACAGCACCCTCACCGTCCCGGCCCACGGCACCGCGCAGACCACCGTCACCGGCGACGGCACCAAGGCCCCCGTCGGCACCAGCTCCGGCCGCATCACCGCCACCTCCGGCGGCGCACCCGTCGCGCACACCGCGCTCGGCCTGGTCAAGGAGGAGGAGCGCTACAACCTCACCGTCCATGTCAAGGACCGCGACGGCGCCCCCACCCCCGCCTGGCTCGGGGTGCAGCGGCTGACCGCGAACGAAGACCCGTTCCCGGCGGCCGTCGGCGAGTCCGGCACCGTCCAACTGCGCCTGAGGCCCGGCACGTACACCGTCGACACCTTCCTCGACGTCCGCGGCTCGCACGGCAAGGACTCCCTCGGCCTCGGCTTCCTCACCGATCCGGAGATCGTCCTCGACCGCGACCGCGAGATCACCCTCGACGGGCGCCAACTGCGTGAGATACGCGCCGAGGTCGAGAAGCGCACCGAGACCCGGCAGCTCCTGATGGAGTTCGACCGCAAGGCCAACGGGGCCTCCTTCGGCGGCGCCGTCCTGGTCCCGCCGAAGTACGACTCGGTCTTCGCCGCGCCCACCACCAAGCCCGCCACCGGCACCTTCGAGTACCGCACGGTCTGGCGGCTCGGCAAGCCGTTGCTCGAGGCCGCCGCAGACGGCGTCCGGCTCTCCGACGCCACCCCGCAGCGCGGCGCCACCCTCCTCGAAGGCCGCCACCGCCTCGGCGTCGTCGACGCAGGCACCGGCACCGCCGCGGAGTACGCCGGCAAGGACGTCACCGGCAAGGCGGTCCTGATCCGCCGCACCGAGGGCGCCGACCCCACGCAGCTCGCCCAGACCGCCCAGGACGCGGGCGCCAAGGCCCTGTTCGTCACCGACGACAAGCCCGGCCGGCTGATGGCGTGGTTCGGCACCGCCGACCGCGCGGAACGGCCGCTCGCCGTCGCCACCGTGAACGCGGCCGACGCCGCAAGCATCGCGTCCGCCGCGGCCCGCGGGACGGCGCTCGACCTGACGGGCACCCGCTTCACCCCGTACACCTACGACCTCTCCGAGGGGCACCCCGGAGCCATCGGCACGGACCTCGTCTTCCGGCCCGACGAGGACGAACTCGCCACCATCCACTCGAAGTACCACATGCCGACGGCCAAGAAGGAGATCGGCGGCGAGTTCCGCTTCTCGATCACGGACACCTTCCGGTACGGCTTCGGCTTCAAGGAGTGGATCGCCTTCCCGACCGAGCGCACCGAGTACGTCTCCACCGGCACCGGCCAGCGCTGGCACGAGTCCGTCGACCTGGAGGACTCGCTCGAGGAGCGCGGCGGCACCCCGTCCTACCGGGGCGGCAGCAAGGTCGATCTGGAGTGGTTCAAGCCGGTCTGGCACCCGTGGCTCGGCACCGGCCTCGGCTGGGGTCAGGAGCGCGCCGGAAACTACATGACCTTCAACACGCCCGGCTGGGGCGACTCCGGACCGGACCACACCGGCTTCGGCGACGTGTACAACGACCCGACGATGAGCCAGTACACCGAGGTGTACGTCAACGGCGAGCGGGTCTCCCGCAGGAAGAGTTCCGGCGGCTACGTAGTGAACGCCCCCGCAGAGGAGGCCACCTACAAGGTCGTCACCGACACCACGCTCGACCCGGCCCGCTGGCGGCTCGGCACCAAGGGCCACTCGGAGTGGACCTTCCGCTCCAAGGAGACCCCGGGCGACCGGTTCACCTTCCTGCCGCTGATCAACCTCGGCTTCGACCTCGACACCGACCTCGTCGGCGACGTCCGGGGCGGCAGCCGGGTGCCCGTACGGATCTACGGCGAGTACGTGAAGGGCGCGCCGGACACCGGTGTCCTCAACAGCGGCTCCCTGGAGGTCTCCTACGACGAGGGGGCGACCTGGACGAACGTCGCGCTGAGCTCGTCGCGCGACGCCTCCTGGAACGGTGAGCTGCGCGTCCCGAGCGGCGCGAAGTCCGTCTCGCTGCGGGCGGGCGTGAGCGACGACCGGGGCGGCTCGGTGAAGCAGGAGCTCATCCGCGCGGTGGGCGTGCGCTGACCATCCCGCGTACGACGCACAGTTCGACCAGGTCCTGGGGCGCGGCCGGAGCTGTCCGGCCGTCCCCGGGACCTGGTCCGCTCGCATCGTGGCCTCGCACAAAGGGCCGTAGTTACCGGGACTTGCGAACGCTCGGCCTGTTCCATGTGGAGCGCAGGCAGGCTCCCGCACGGCCGGCTCGATGGCCTCCGGCGAACTCCTGGCTGCCGGAGTCGGCGGCAGCGCGAAGCAATCCCGAGGTCATCCCGCGACGGCACCCGCCAGGAAAGCGGTCCAGGCGGCCGGGGCGACGGCGAAGGTGGGGCCGTCGGTGACCTTCGAGTCGCGGACGTGGATGGTGTGGAGGCAGGTGGCGACCTCGACGCAGGCTTCGCCCTCGTTGCCGCTGTAGCTGGACTTGCGCCAGTCGTAGGCGACTTCGACGCAGGCGCCACCCTCGTTGTTGCTGTAGCTGGACGTGAACCAGGAGAGCTCGGGACCGGTGGTCACAGTTGCCTCGCCTTCGTTTCGATGATCTCAGCCGACTTCCAGGGGGTGAGCGCCTGGGCCCGCAGGATGCCGAAGAGGTCGAACGTGTCACCCACGTGCTCCGGCCTGGAGATCAACCTATCGCCGCCCTGGCTCTCCGCGAAGACCAGATTGCGGCCTTCCGCCGTACACATCAACTGCATCGGCCCGTTCAACCCCGCGTGCGTGTGCTGATCCGACGGCATCACCTGCACCGTCAGGTGGTTCATCCGCCGCATGCACTCCAGCAGATGCAGCAACTGCTCCTTCAACACCTCAGCGCCACCGAGCGTCCGGCCCAGGATCGACTCCTCGACGACGAACCCGACGTAGGGCGGAGGCTTGCGCATCAGCACGGCCTGTCGTTCCAGCCGAGCCTCGACGTGCCGGACGATCTCGTCCTCGGTGTACGCGGGTTTGCGCGCCCGGTACAGGGCGTACGCGTACGCCTCCGTCTGGAGCAGCCCCGGGATCAGCATCGTCTCGTACGCGCTGATGACCCGCGCCTGCCGCTCCAGCCGCGCCCAGTCCAGGAACTTCGCCGGGTACTTCTCCTCGTCGATCAGCTCGATGCACGCCTTCAGCGCACCGTCCGCGACGAACACCCGGTCCGCGTCGGCCAGCAGCTCCAGCGACGGAATGCGCTCCGCCCGCTCGACCGCGCCCATCAGCGACTCCGAGATCAACAGCTGGTCCGCCGCGTCCTTCTGCGTGAGCCCGGCCCGCACCCGGTGGATACGGATCAGTTCGCCCACGAGCCGCCGGACCTGCGACGGCTCACCACTCGCCCCCACAGCCACCACCTCCCTCCCCACATCGCGTCGATGTGGACCGTGCCCTCCTGGTCACGCTATGCAGCGGCCTGGACGCTTGGGGTCATGACGAGTAAAAAACGCCCCGAATGGGTACCCGCCGCAGGCCTCCAACTCCACCTGACCGGCATCCACTTCGACGCCATCCGGTTGCGGGGCGTACGGGGCGAGGCAGTGCTGCAGCACCTCGGGACGCTCACCGAAGGCGAACCGGGCCCGGTCGTACGGGAGGTCGCGGGCGCCCGGTGGACGTACTTCCTGATCCCGCCCGGGTCGAGCAAGGAGTACGACTGGCCGCCGGGTGCCACGTGCTTCGGGCCGGCCGCCCGGGACCAGTACGTGGGAATCCCCGCACCGGACGGCAACACGTACCCGCTGAGCTGGCGGTGCGGGGCACCATGGCAAGGGGAGTTCGTGGACGTGGAGTTGCTGTACGGGCTGGTGATGGCGCAGTTGGCGCCGGAGGAGGGGTGAGCCGGGCGCGGGTAGGGGAGGTGACCGTCAGCTGCCGGTCCTTCCGCGGAATGCGTCCATGGTCATGGTTCGGCGGCGCTCAGCACATCGGGGATCCGGTCCCCGGTGGGCGACAGGGCGGTGCGCCGGGCGGGCGGAAGGCCGAAGCGGAAACGGCCGCCCCCACCGTGCGGGGGCGGCCGTTTCGCTGTACCGGCGGCCGGTTCACACCGGGTCCAGGGAGGGTTTCGCCTTCAGCCCTCCGTTGTTCTCGCAGCCCAGTTGCTTCGCCATGGCCAGGGCGAAGGAGTGGGCGACGGTCGCGTAGGCGTCCTTCAGTGCCTCGGGGTCGCCCTCGGGTTCCTTGGGCATGCCCCCACGCTCGACGCCGATGTCGATATGGGCCAGGCCGGAACCGGGCACCTTTCCGCTGCGGCAGGCGAACCGGAGGAACGCGCCGTCCGGCGCGGCCAGCGCCCGCTCCCCCATGTCCAGCACGCTGAACTTCGCCGCCGGATCGTCCACGGGTGCGCTGCTGAACAGCTGCCAGGTGATACGGAGCTCGTCCCGGGCCGTGTACACGCGGCAGACCTCCCCGTCACCGGTGGCGGAGGACGTGAACCTCTCAGTCAGCTCCTTCGCGGCATGGGCGACCGTGGATGTCTCGCCCGACGCCTCGAACCGCGAGGACCCGGTGATCGTCTTCAGCGCCTCGGCCGCGCCTGGGGACACGGCGGAACCACCGCAGAGGGCGCCGGCTGCCACCGTCGCGTCCGGCTCTTTCACGGCCCCGTCGCCCCCTCCCGAGCAGCCCGCGGCCCCGAGGAGCAGGGAGCCGGTCAGGGCCGCCCCGCGGAGGCCCGTACGCCGGGTCCTACGACTGATCACCATCTGCCTCCTTCTGTGTTCATCGGCACTCCCGGTCATCGGCCCTCCCACCGGGCTCAGCCGGTCTCCGGGTCGTTGCCCTGCTGGTTCTCGCGGTCGTTGCCCGTCGCGTAGCCGATCCTCATGGACTCCTTCAGGTCCTGTCCGAACTCGCTGTCGGGGGTCACGCCGTGCTGCCGCATGAACTCCTCCATCGGGGACTCGGCCAGGCTCTCGCCCGCAGAGTAAACCTTGGTCTTCTCCTCCCGGGTGAGCTCCTCGACCTTCTCCTTGTGCTCGTCCACGGAGTTGTCGGCGATGTCGCCGACCACCTGGCCGATGACCTGTTCGAGGCCACCAGCGGCCGTGTCGGTGGCCAGCGGGATGAGGACCGCCGCCGTGCCCACGGCCGCGGTCGCGGGCAGGAAGGCGACGCCCGCGGCCACACCGGCCACGGCACCGAATTCGACCCACCCCGCCCGCTTGGCCACCGCCTTCTCGTAGTCCTCGTGGGTCTTGAGGTTCGTGGCCTCGACCTGGTCGGCCCGGGACTGATCGAGCATGCCCTGCACCTCGGAACCCGTGTGCACGGTCGCCCTGGCCGCGCCGGTGTCGATCTTCCCGTCGGCGCCCACCTGGCCTTCCAGCACGCTGCGGGTGTAGACCTGCTCCGCCGCCGACACCGTCGCGTAGGCGTCCGGGTGCTGGCCCAGGGTGCTGAGGAAGCCCCGGACGACGCTCCGGCCGTTCTCGTCCTGGGTGTCCGCGAAGTCGAGGTGGCCGTCCGGGTTCTTGCCCGGCGCGAAGGGGCTGTTCGCGTCGTTCTTCTCCAGCGCCCAGTTGATGTCGTCGATGTAGCCGGCGCCCATGGTGCCCAGGCTGTCGGCCATCGCCTCGTGCTCCTTGAGCAGGCCGGCGTCCGCTCCGTACTTCTCCATGACCTGCTGCATGACCGCGGCGTTGTCCGCGTCCCGCACCACGCCCGCGTCCGGGTCCCCGGCCGGGTAGCCGAGGGTCGCGGCCTCCAGGGCGTGACCCAAGGCGTCGGGCATCTGGTCGAGCGATGCCTTGAGCTCGTCCTGGTCGAGGGAGTTGACGTCCGGGAAGGACTCCCACTTCTCGTTCCCGAAGAAGTCGAGGTAGTTGTCGATCCCCTTGCCGAGGTCGGCCTTGGCACCGTGGTTGACCGTGCCGTCCTCGTTGTACGCGGTCGGCTCGTCGGTGAAGAACTTCTTCGCCGCCTCCGGGCTGTTGCCGAGTGCCTCCAGCATGGCGGTGGCCGGGTCGTAGCCCGCCCCGTTCACACCGGATGGGTTGAACGGGTTCTTGAACGGGCTGTTCACCATCTTGTTGTCGGCGAACATGTACGGGTCCTTCTGGTGCAGCTGCGCCACGTGCTCGGCGATCGGGTTGAGAAACTTCGCGTCGTAGTTCCCGTACCGCATGATCCCGCCGAGCAGCTGGTAGCCGAACGGCCCGTTGTAGTCGTGCTTCGCGAGCGGGATGCGTTCCGTGCCCATCTTGCGCAGCTCGGGCCCCCACTTCTCGGTGAACTCCTTGTCGTGGGAGGCGGTGGCCAGGTTGAGGCCCAGGTTCTTCTG
Source organism: Streptomyces sp. NPDC051286 (assembly GCF_044455345.1). Classification (NCBI taxonomy): domain Bacteria; kingdom Bacillati; phylum Actinomycetota; class Actinomycetes; order Kitasatosporales; family Streptomycetaceae; genus Streptomyces; species Streptomyces sp. NPDC051286. Next base: position 91,817 of record NZ_JBITER010000027.1, read on the forward strand.
GAGTTCCTGGACGTCCTTGAGCCGCTGCTTGTCCACCTTGCCGTACTCGTACGTGTCCGTGGAGAGCTGTCCGAAGAACGTCAGCGACTTCTCCGGGCCGAGCTTCTCGTAGAAGGACTTCGAGAACTCCACGGAATTACTGTTGTCCTTCAGCAGTTCGTTGAGGGCCTGGAGTTCGGTGTGCGTGATGTCGCGGCCCTTGGCGGCCAGTGCGGCGGCCCGGTGGGCCTCCTCCTGGTCCATCTTCGTGAACTTCGGGGCGCTGAAGTCCTTGCGGTCGGTGACGTCCGCTTCGAGGGAGTTCTTGAAGGAGACGTCGGTGTCGTTGCAGTTTTCGACGATCAGGTCGATCTTCTTCTGCCAGGCGGCGATGTTCTCCTTCTGCTGCCGCAGCAGTTCGGGGTAGTCGGGGTCGTGGGCCCGCTGGGCGGGAGGGATGTCCTCGACCGGATGGCGGGCGCTGACCTTGCCCGCGCCGTCCACCTTGATCCCGGCCGCGGGTCCTTCGTGGTCCCGGATGTTGATCAGGTCGTCCATGGCCTTCTTGATGGCCGCGTGACCCTCTTCGAGGATCATCTTCACGCCCTTGGCCTCGGCTGCGGCGTCCGCGAACTCCTTGGCCGTCTTGGTGACGAACGCCTTGGTGACCCCCGCGTTGAGGCCCTCCCACTCCGCCTTGTCCGACTTGACCTTCATCCCGTCGGCGGCGTCGGTGGCCAGCTTCTCCAAGTCGCCGGCCATCTTGGCCCAGTCGTCCGCTGCGGCCTTCAGTTTCGCCACCGGGGCGTCGACTATGTCCTCGTACTTGAGCATGCCCGGAGTCCCCCGACCCTACTTCATGTATTCCGTGAGCTTGGAGATCGGCGCCAGATCTCCCTCGACCTTCACTTCGTCTTTCGCGTGCTGGGCCTTCGTGTAATCCAGGTGATTCGAAATGTGCGCCAAAGAATCCAGCAGCGTCTTCAGGTGGGTCTTCCAGTTGTCGTGCACCTTGAGCACCGCCGAACCGCTCGCGAAGTTACCGTTGGTCAGCGCGATCGCCGCGTCGAACGTGGCGGGCCGGGCGTGGTCGCCCTGCTTCGACAACCGCACCCGCAGGTCGTAGGCGTAATTCCCGATGGCGCCGAGGGAGTCCCGGTTGACCACCAGATCGGCGGACCCGCCACCCCCTCCCTCGGCCGGAACGCTGTTGATCTGCATGGCACTCCGGCGCGCGGCCGCCGCATCGCGCAGCTGGGCCCATTCCTCGTCGAACGACACGAACTCCCCCAAATAGTTCCCTGCTGGCCGGCCTGTCCGAAGAATGCGGCCACCGACCCGACAACCGTATCGGTTTCTCCTCCACGGGGCCGCTGTACGGGCTCGCACAGCCCAGCCCTCCCCGGAGGAGGGTTCACACCTGCTGGGCACAGTCTTCTCCTTGCCGAAGTCCACGTACGTCGTGCTGCTGGTCCGGCCGTCGCGCGTCGACTTGAGCTTCAGCAGACACGCCGGCGTCGCCGAAGCCACCTGCTCGCTCCGGCACGATCACCCCTGGCGGCGGGAATGCCGGCTTCTCCTGGCTGTCCATCTGCGATGCCGAGAACGCGTACGACTGCGCCAGCTTCCGCATCTCCCCCGCCGCCTGGTACAGGGCCCGGGTGGTCCGCATCCCTGCGGGCACCGCGCGTATCGCCTCGGTGAACGAGCCGCGTGGGATCGCGACCGGACCTCGTGCCGGCGGCACGAGGGGCCGGCTGTCATACGTCTGCGGACGCCGGACCGTTGACGGGCGTCGTCACCGCGACGCGCATCGCTCCGGTGGACGGTGCGATCGTGCCCTCTTCGGGGTGGTGGGCGACGACGGCGGGGGTGCCCCTCGCCTCCGCCTCCGACCGCTCCCCCCGGCTCCAACTCGCCCTGGGACGTCTCCGGGTTGCCTCCGCAACCCGGAGCACACCATCCGTGCAGGGAGGGCTCAGGACTTGGGGGCCGCCACCGCCGCCTGGGGTCGGATCGGAAGGCGGTTGATCGGGCGGCCGGTGGCGGCTCGTACTGCTGCGGCCACTGCCGCAGGGGAGGTCACCACGGGTACGGCTGACGCGGCCTTGGCGCCGAAGGGGGCCACCACGTCGCGTTCTTCGACGAGTTCGACGATGCGAATGTCCGGTACGTCCAGGGCTGTCGGGAGCGCGTAGCCGGTGAGGTCGGGGTGGCGGATCAGGCCGCGGGCGCTGCGGAGGTTCTCGGTGAGGGCGGCGCCGACGCCCTGGGTGATGCCCGCCTCGATACGGGCCGTCAGCTGGGACGGGTTGAGGATCCGGCCGACGTCCTGGGCGACCGCCATCTCCACGACCCGTACGGAGCCGAGTTCGATGTCGACGTCCACCACGGCGCGGATCGCGCAGAAGGCGAGGCCGACGAAGGCGTCCCCCTGGCCCGACTCGTCCAGGGGTTCGGTCGGGTGGGGTCGGCACTGGGCGGTGGCCCAGAGTTCCTTGCCGTCCATCGCCTCCGTGACCGTCGTGGACAGCACCCCGTCGTACGAGGTGATCTTGCCGTCCGTGATCTGGAGCAGCTCGGTGGACATGCCGAACTTGTGGGCCAGGGGCTGGAGGAGCTGGGTGCGGACCATCTTGGCGGCGCGTTCCACCGCTCCGGCGGAGACCCAGGTGTGGCGGCCGTGTGTGGACGGGCCCGCCGGGGGCTGGTCGGTGTCGACCGCGGCCACGTGGACCTCTTCGATGCCCAGGGTCTCCTGGACGACCTGGCGGGCCAGGGTGCTGAAGCCCTGGCCGGTTTCGACCGCGGCGCAGATGACCGTGGCGACACCGTTGTGGACCCTGACCGTGGCGGTGGAGACCTCGTCCGCGCCTTCGGCTCCGAGCATGTGGACCATGCCGAGTGCGTAGCCGACGCCGCGGCGTACGGCACCGGGTTCACCTGCGCCCTCCGGGCCGCCGGGAAGCAGCCAGCCGTCCTCCGGGGAGTCCTTGGGGAGCGCGGGGAGCGGAAAGTCCCGGACCGCATGCAGGAGTTCGGCCACGGGGGCGGGGCACGTCACCGTCTGGCCGGTCGGGAGGATGTCGCCGGTGGAGAGCGAGTTACGGAGGCGGAGTTCGGCCGGGTCGATGCCGAGTTTGGTGGCCAGCTTGTCCATCTGGCCCTCGTACGCCGCGCAGACCTGCATGGCGCCCTCGCCGCGCACATGGCCGGACGGCGGGTTGTTCGTACGGACCGCCCAGCCCTCGATGAAGGCGTGCGGGACGACGTACGGACCGCAGGCGAACGCGACCGCGGCGGCCAGGGACTCGGACGAGGCGTCGGCGTACGCGCCCGCGTCGAGGAGGATCTGTGCCTCGACCTTGACCAGCCTGCCTTCCGCGTCCGCGTGGTGGCGGTAGCGGAGCAGCGTCGGGTGGCGGTGGGCGTGGCCGAGGAAGGACTCCTCGCGGGTGGCGGCCAGTTTGACCGGGCAGCCGGTGCGCAGGGCGAGCAGGCCGAGCGGGAGCTGGAAGCCCGGGTCCTCACGGTCGCCGGTCGCGCCGGGAACGCCGGTGACGACGATCTTCACCCGGTCCGGTTCGAGGCCGAAGCAGGCGGCGGCGAGGTCGCGGTCGGTGTGCGGGTCGGTGGAGGCGGTGTAGATCTCCACACCGCCGTCGGGGCGCGGCACGGCGAGGCCGGCCTCGGCGCCGATCGGGGCGGGGTCCTGGCGGCCGATGCGGTACAGGCCCTCGACGATGACGTCGCCCGTGACGTCCGGGTCGCCGTAGCGCAGCGGGATGTGGCGGATGAGGTTGCCGTCGGGGTGCAGGGGCTCTGCGGCGAACGCCTTCTCCGGGTCGGTGACCGGTTCGAGGACCTCGTACTCGACGACGATCGCCGCCGCGGCGAGGCGGGCCGTGTCGGGGTGGTCGGCGGCGACCGCGGCGATCGGTTCGCCGTGGTGGCGGACCAGTTCGGAGGCGAAGACGGGGCGGTCGACGACCCGGCGTCCGTATGCCGCGTCGCCGGGGACGTCCTCGTGGGTGACGACCGCACGTACGCCGGGCATCTCCGCGGCGCCCGTGGTGTCGATGGACAGGATGCGGGCGTGCGGGTGCGGGGAACGGAGCACGGCCGCCCAGAGCAGTCCCTCGGCCCAGAGGTCGGCCGCGTACGGGAACGTGCCCTCGGTCTTGGCACGGGTGTCGGCGGGCGGCAGCGAGGCGCCGATGCCGAGTACGGGCGGCTCGGCGCCGGGGCCGTCCACCGGCGGAAGGGTGAGCGCCGTGTGGGTTGCGGTGGCTGCGTCGTTGCTCACGCCATGCCTCCGTCCTGCAGATGGGGCTGGACACTACCGGCACCGGGCGGCGCCTGGTGCGGGATGCGGGCCTCGGTGGAATGCGCATCCGCGGACGCGGTGGCGGCGCCGGGCTCCGTGGTGGCCTCGGTGGTCGCCTCGCGGCCCGCGATGACCTCGTTCACGGCGTCCAGGACGCCGCGGTAGCCGGAGCAGCGGCAGAGGTTGCCGCAGAGCGCCTGGCGGGTCTCCAGTTCGCTGGGGGCGTGGTTGCCCTCCAGCAGGTCGTGGATGGTCATGGCCATGCCGGGGATGCAGAAGCCGCACTGGACGGCGCCGCAGTCGGCCAGGGCGCGCTGCACGTCGGACGGCTCGCCGTCGACGGCCAGCCCCTCGACCGTACGGACCTCGCTGCCCGCCGCGGTGGCCGCGGGGACCAGGCAGGAGGCGACGAGGCGGCCGTCGACCTGGACGTTGCAGGCACCGCACTCGCCCTGCGAGCAGCCGTCCTTGGCTCCGGCGAGGCCGAGACGCTCGCGGAGCACGTAGAGCAGGGACTCGCCGATCCAGGCGTCCGTGACGGGGCGGTCGGCGCCGTTCACATGCAGGACGTAGGAGGCGGACGGGTGTTCGCTGAGGGTGTCGGGGGGCGTGTCGAGGGGGGCGCCGAAGGCGGTGTCGTGAGGGGGGTCGGCGGGGAGGGCCTGCTCGGGGGTGGCCATGGTGTCGGCCATGGGCTCCGTCAGCGGCTCGGCCGTTTCCGACCCGGTGGCGTCCGGGGCCGGGGCCTGCGGGAGGTCCGTGCCCGGCGCCGGGGTGTCCGCCGTGCCCTCCGCGGCCGTCTCGGCCATCTCGGCCGTCTCGGCCATCTCGGCCATCTCGGCCGTCTCGGCCGTCTCGGCCGTCTCGGCCGTCTCGGAAACCTCGGGAGTCTCCGGCTGCGTCGCCCACGGCGCGGGCGCGCCACCCGGCAGCGTGGCCGGTGGCGTCCGGTCCGCGTACCACTGGGACGCCGCCGAGGCCGCGAACTCGCCTGACTCCTCCGGCAGGTCGCCCTCGGCGACCGGGATCGTCCACTGGCCGGTGTGGCCGGAGGTCTCGGCGACCGTCGCCTCGTCGAAGTTCCACTCGCCGGTCGAGGCCGACGTCTCGCCCTGCTGCGGGTACTGCTCGTGCTGCGGGTACTCCGGAAGCTGCTGGTGCTGCTGATGCAGCTGTTCGTTCGGGTCAGGCCAGTGCACCGCGCCCGTCGCCTGATGCTCCGTCTCCTGGCCCTGCGTGCTCCGCGTCTGCACGACCCAGCTGCCCGTCACCGCCGGGTCGAGCCCGGCCGCAGGGGTCAGCGGCACGATCATCGGCGGCACGTAGCCCTGGCCGGGAGCGGCCAGCGGGATGTTCGCCAGGTCCTCCGGGGGCAGCTGGACGAAGGCGGTCGCCTCGGCGTCGTACTCGCCGCCCTGCGCGGTCGGCTGCCAGCCGCCGTGCTCGTCGGCGGTGCCCTCGTTGTTCCTGTTGTCGGCGTTGCTGTTGCTCACGACAGTGCCCTCCCCAGCGCGCGTCGGGCGAGCGCGGCGACCGTACGCCGCAGATGCAGTACGGCGGGGGGCAGCGGTGGCGCCTCTCCCCCGTCGGCGGGCGGCGGCTGGTCCGGGACGCAGGCGGCGGCGACGTACTCGCCGAAGGCGGCCAGCGCGTCGGGCGCCAGGCCCCGCTCGCCGTCCCAGTCGACCAGCGAGGCGATCCAGCGCTCGGCCTCCAGCGGACGCAGCGGCATCGGTGCGATCGCGCCGACCGCGCAGCGCACCCCGCGCCGGGCCGGGTCGAGGACGATCGCGACCGATGCGGTGGCGCGGCCGGGGCCGGTGCGGCCGGTCGCCTTGAAGAAGACCTGGGGGGCGTGCAGCAGCGGTACGCGGATGAAGGCGATCAGCTCCGCGGGTTCGAGCATCTCCCGGCCGGCCAGCAGGTGCGAGACGGGAATCTCGCGACGGGCGCCGCCCGGGCCCGCGATGACGAGCTCCGCCTCCAGAGCGGCAAGCACGGGAAGGGCGTCGCCGGTCGGGGCCGCGGTGGCGATGTTGCCGCCGAGCGTCCCGGCGTTACGGATCTGGGGCGGGCCCGCGGCGCGCGCGGACGCGGCCAGGGCGGGGATCAGTGCGGCGAAGTCGGGCCGGCCCATGCGTGCGTGGGTGAGCCCGGCGCCGAGCAGTGCGTGACCGTCCTGGTAGTGCCAGCCGCGGAGCTCGCTGATGCGGCCGAGGCCGACGAGTCCGGAGGGGCGCAGCAGCCCCTTGTTGACGGCCGACATCAAGTCCGTGCCGCCGGCCACGGGAACGGCGGCCGGCATGGCGCCCAGTGCCGCCACGGCCTCGTCGAGCGAGGCGGGCAGCATCACCGTCTGCGTCGCCTGCGGTGCGTGCGTGGTCAACCCAGCTGCCCCTTCCCGGTGTCCCGGCGTCCCGCTTGTTTCGCCGTACGGTACGTGCTCAAAGCCCGGACGTGGCAACTCTGGCACATCTTCTGATCGGACCGACGCGAGGGTCCGCGAAGGGCGCATCCGCCCCTGACCTGGGGGATGCTCCCGTTTCGCGCCTCTTATACACAGAGTGCGAATTGCCACTCTTCGGTAAGCCTTGTACGACTTATTCCCTTCCAGGGAAGCGCGGTTCCGGCAGGGCCGGCGAGAGTGCTTCCGGCCACCACGGTCCCAGGAACCGCGGCGGCCGTGTCCCGGTTCGCGAGCGGGATCACACGTTCGGGGGCGCACCCTCGATCGGACGTCCGAGGATGCCGGGGCGTTTCTGCCACGGCAACGGGCCTCCCGGCGGGCGGTAATCGATGCCGAGCGCGTCAAGCCGGGCATAGTGCGCGGTCATCCGGCGCTCGAAGTCGGCGAAGTCCCGGTCGGCGGAGGCGGGCGGCGCCGACCAGGCGACTTCTGCGAACGCCGCGAGCCGCGGAAAGACCTGGTAGTCGACGCGGGACCGGTTCTGCATGACCTCGGTCCACACGTTGGCCTGGGTGCCCAGGATGTGACGGATCGCCTCGTCGGTCAGGCCCGGCGGTACGGGTTCGAAGCGGTAGACGTCCTCCAGGGCGCGTACGTACCCGATGGGCATCGGCTCGTCGGGGCCGCCGTGCTGACGGTGGTCCAGATAGACCTGCTGCTCCGGGCACATCACGACGTCGTGCCCGGCCTCGGCTGCGGCGATGCCACCCGCGTACCCGCGCCACGACGACACCGCCGCGCCGTCCGCGAGGCCGCCCTCGAGGAGTAGTGGCCGCCGTACGGGGTCTCGTCCCACAGCTTTGACGCCCGGTGTCCGTGCTTGGTACGGGTGCGCCAGGAACCGATCTCGGTGAGCTTCGGAAAGCTCTTGATCTCCACACGCCAGCCCTGGTCGTCGGCGAGGTGGAAGTGAAAGACGTTCAGCTTGTGGGCGGCGAGGAGGACGGCCTCCCCCACGACAGGGAGTTGATCAGCGAGCGGCATCAAGGGCCGCACCCTCGGCCCACGGCTCTCGCACGGTACGCGGACGACACCTCGACCGGGCCCGCCCGCTCACCCGTGCCGCGCGCGGGCGCCGGTGCAGCCCGCGCCACGCACACGGGGATGACGGCTGTAGGCAAAACCCCCGGGGCGCGCGTCAGCGCGCTCCGGGGGCTCGACCCGAACGGTCTTGCGGACGGACTACTTCTTGTCCTTGCCGCCCTTGCCCTTGTCCTTGTCGCCACCGGCGCCCATGGACTCGTAGATCTCCTTGCACATGGGACAGACCGGGTACTTCTTGGGGTCGCGCCCCGGCACCCAGACCTTTCCGCACAGTGCGACCACGGGAGTGCCCTCCAGGGCACTCGCCATGATCTTGTCCTTCTGGACGTAATGGGCGTAGCGCTCGTGGTCGCCGTCGCCGCTCGACACCTGCGGTGTCGGCTCTACGAGGGTCCCCGTACCTGCCCCGCGCTCGGGCTCAAGAGTGCTCATAACAGCCAGGGTACTGAAAGCCCCGCGGTTCAGTTGAGCGAAGGGTCGTCCGGGTAGGTGGCAATCATGGCGAGTTCACTGCGCTGACGGCGCAGGACCGCCCGCCACAGATGTTCCGGACGCGGCGAGGAGACGTCTCCGGGCTCCGACTCCACCACGTACCAGGCGCCCTCGGTCAGCTCCGCCTCCAGCTGCCCGGGGCCCCAGCCCGCGTACCCCGCGAAGATCCGCAGCGAGCCGAGCGCCGCGGCCAGCAGTTCCGGCGGCGCCTCCAGGTCCACCAGGCCGATCGCCCCGTACACCCTGCGCCAGCCGAGCGGCCCCTCGTCGCCGGGGATCACCGCGACGCCGAGCGCCGAGTCGAGGGAGACCGGACCACCCTGGAAGACGACGTCCGGCTCGCCGGTCAGGCCGGCCCAGGACTCGAGGATGTCACCGACGCCGACCGGGGTCGGGCGGTTCAGGACGACGCCGAGTGAGCCCTCCTCGTCGTGGTCGAGGAGCAGTACCACCGCGCGGTCGAAATTCGGGTCCGCGAGCGCGGGTGTGGCCACGAGCAGTCGCCCTGTGAGCGAGGACACCTCGGTCATGGCAGAAATGATCCCGCATCTCGGCCCTCCGTGGGGACCAAGTGACGCGCCGGTCCGGCGAGGGAGTCCGAGCGCAGCTCAGGGCGCACGAGTGCGTGGGGAGCGCACCGCCCGGGAGGTACGTACGGGCGGTGACCCTCTGCGAGGCGCGGCGAGCAGAGCGTGTTGTGGCTGATTCATGACATTCATACACCCCCTGCCGCCTTATGGACCGGGGGTGGAGGGCCATTACCCTTTCGGTTGGCCCCCTGCCCGACCACTCCGGAACGCGAGATTCATGACCGGCACAGACGATGTCCTGCTTGTCCACGGCGGAACCCCGCTGGAGGGCGAGATCCGCGTCCGAGGCGCCAAGAACCTGGTGCCGAAGGCAATGGTCGCCGCGCTGCTCGGCAGCGGGCCCAGCCGGCTGCGCAATGTGCCCGACATCCGCGATGTGCGGGTCGTGCGGGGGCTGCTGCAGTTGCACGGTGTGACGGTCCGGCCCGGTGACGAGCCGGGCGAGCTGATCCTGGACCCCACCCATGTCGAGAGCGCCAACGTCGCTGACATCGATGCCCACGCGGGCTCGTCGCGCATCCCGATCCTGTTCTGCGGCCCGCTGCTGCACCGGCTGGGCCACGCTTTCATTCCGGGACTCGGCGGCTGCGACATCGGCGGACGGCCGATCGACTTCCACTTCGACGTGCTGCGGCAGTTCGGCGCGACGATCGAGAAGCGGGCCGACGGCCAGTACCTGGAGGCCCCGCAGCGGCTGCGCGGCACGAAGATCCGGCTGCCGTACCCGTCGGTGGGCTCCACCGAGCAGGTGCTGCTGACGGCGGTGCTCGCCGAGGGTGTCACCGAGCTGTCCAACGCGGCCGTGGAGCCGGAGATCGAGGACCTCATCTGCGTACTGCAGAAGATGGGCGCGATCATCTCCATGGACACCGACCGGACCATCCGGATCACGGGCGTCGACCGGCTCGACGGGTACACGCACCGGGCGATCCCGGACCGCCTGGAGGCGGCCTCCTGGGCGTCCGCGGCGCTGGCGACCGAGGGCAACATCTATGTACGGGGCGCACAGCAGCGCTCGATGATGACGTTCCTCAACACCTTCCGCCGGGTCGGCGGAGCCTTCGAGATCGACGACGAGGGCATCCGCTTCTGGCACCCGGGCGGCGCGCTGAACGCCATCGCCCTGGAGACGGACGTGCACCCCGGCTTCCAGACGGACTGGCAGCAGCCGCTCGTCGTGGCGCTGACGCAGGCCACCGGGCTGTCCATCGTCCACGAGACGGTGTACGAGTCCCGGCTCGGGTTCACCTCCGCGCTCAACCAGATGGGCGCGCACATCCAGCTCTACCGCGAGTGCCTGGGCGGCTCCGACTGCCGCTTCGGCCAGCGGAACTTCCTGCACTCGGCGGTCGTCTCCGGCCCGACGAAGCTGGAAGGCGCGGATCTGGTCATTCCTGACCTGCGTGGCGGTTTCTCGTACCTGATCGCCGCACTGGCGGCACAGGGGACGTCGCGGGTGCACGGGATCGATCTGATCAACCGTGGCTACGAGAACTTCATGGAGAAGCTGGAGAAGCTCGGAGCGAAGGTCGAGCTGCCGGGCGGCTCGCTGGTCTGACGGCCGAGGGCCGGATCGGGGCCCGGGGGGGGGGGGGGGGGGGGGGGGGGGGGGGGGGGGGGGGGGGCGCCCCCCCCCCCCCCGGGGGAAATACCTAATACGGGGGGCCGCCGCCCGTCCACACAGCGCATGGGGAGGGCAAGGAAGGGGTCAACTGGGCTGGGAAT
>NZ_JBITER010000028.1:0-99431 GCF_044455345.1 Streptomyces sp. NPDC051286
GCCGAAGCCGGTGTCCGGGCAGCACCGAATCTGATCACGGACGTGTGCACCACCGATGCCACCGTGCCCGATGTGAAAGCGACCGCTCCGGTCCAACAGCGGCTGGCCGAGCACGGCATCAGGCCCGCCGAGCACTACCTCGACTCCGGTTATCCATCCGCCGACCTCATCGCCGCCGCACGGCAGCAGGGCACCCGTATGGTCACCCCGGCCCTGCTCGATCACTCCGCCCAGGCCAAGGCCGCCACCGGCTTCGACAAGAGCGCCTTCACCATCGACTGGAAGGCCCGCCAGGTCCGCTGCCCCGCCGGCAAGACCAGCGCGCACTGGAACCCCGTGAAACAGCACGGAACGGACGCGATCGTCATCACCTTCGGCGTCCGCACCTGCCGCCCCTGCCCCTTCCGGGAACAGTGCACCAGCTCCGCGAAAGGCCGCCGCATGCTCACCCTGCGCCCCCAAGAGCCAGAAGAAGCCCTCGTCCGGGCCCGCGCCGAGCAGAAGACCGAGACCTGGAAGACCAAGTACGCCCTGCGAGCGGGCGTGGAAGGCACCATCAACCAAGCCCTCGACATCACCGGCATACGTCGGGCCCGCTACCGCGGGCTACCGAAAGTCCGCCTCCAACACGCCTTCTCCGCCACCGCACTCAACGTGATCAGACTCGACGCCTACTGGACCGGACACGACCAGCACCACACCCGCAGCAGCCGCCTCGAACGCCTCGCCTACCGACTCACGGCCTGACCCAGGAATTACGCAGCAGAGTCGGCGTGATCGCCAAAACCCGCCGCGTCACTGGCTGCCTGCGTACCTCCATCGCCACCGACGCCACCGGACTGCCCACCCTCGACTGGCACTTCGATCAGGACGTCCTCCAGGCCGAAGCCGCCGTCGACGGCTGGTACGCGCTGCTGACCACCCTCACCCCCGAACAGGCCGACGCCGCCGAGGCACTGCGGCGCCACAAGGGCCAGGGCACCGTCGAGCGCCGCTACGGCGACTTCAAGGGCCCCCTGGCCGTCACCCCCGTCTTCGTGCAGGACAACAAGAGGGTCGCCGCACGGGTGACGGTGATCTGCCTGGCCCTGCTCGTGTCCTGCCTGATCGAGCGCCAGGTCCGCCGGGCCCTCGGGAGCGACCAGAAGATGCCCGGGCTCTGTCCCGACAACCAGCAGGTCCGGCCCACTGGCCGGATGATCCTCTACCACCTCTCCGGCCTGCGGCTACGCGTCGTCGGCGCCACCGACCTGCCGATCATCGTCATCAGCTGCGGCGTCCAGCTCCATCTCCTCGACCTCCTCGGCCTGGAACCGACGCATCCCCGCTGGCCAGAGACCTGAACGAGCTACCCATGGCGCGCCATGGGCCCTCCTGGGGGCGTTGACGGCATAGCCCACAACCAGCGGGCGCGCGCACGCCGTGTAGGTGCGCGTCCTTCCCTCAGCGTCGGTGGGCGTACGGAGGATGACCAAGTGATCGCCGGAGGCACGTGACCTGTGCCAAGCTCATCTTCCTGGGGGAGAGGAACGACTGATGACCCATTACCAATGCGGATCGTGCTCGTATCAGAGCGACCATCTCGGCGAGGCTCAACAGCACTCGCACCAGACGGGCCACGTTTGCATCGGCAAGGACGGTGCCGGGCCAGCCGGAGGTAAGTTCGGCAAAGCCAGGGTCGTGGTTAAGGCCGGCGCCAGCGTTCTGGCCGCCACCACCATCGGGGTCCTCGCCTGGAAGTACAAGGGGCTTCAGGAAGAGCACGAGGAGCTCCAAACGAAGCACGAGGGGCTCCTGTCAATGGCTGCCGGACTGGTCGTGCAGTTGGCGGAGTCGACGGCGGAGAACGAGAGCTTGAAGTCGGAGAACGACTACCTGAAGTCGGCCACAGGTGCCTCGAAGACGCTCAAGAGCTACGACTGCTGAGTGAGGGCGTACTGCAGGTAGTGCCACTGGTGGACGGGTGCCCCGGCGCTCGATGCCGTGGGAAGGTCGAGCGGGTGCCAGCCCGGCGCTAGATCCGTTCTCCGCAGGTCATCCATTCGGGAAGAGCAACTGATCGCAGCGGGTCAGCCACCGATCAGCGCAGCGGTCCGAGTTGCAGAACCTGCCGAAGCACGATCACCTGAGGACCGTGATCAAGCTCGGAGGCTGTGCAAAAGAGTGACCCGCGAAGTACGGAGCTAGCCCACCGCCAGAGCTGCCTGACAACAGCGCTGGCCCCAGCCTCAGCCAGAAACGGCACCAACTCACGAACTGCAACTCTCAGATCCGACGTCTACGGCAGCTGACGCGCCTTCTGGCGCTTCGGTCGCTTCGCAACAGGGATCACGCCCCGGCGGACCTTCATCAGAATCTCGTCCTTCGTGTTCTCGCGTACTGCCAGACGGCACAGGATTCGTTGCTGCGTCTCCGGAGTCCAGAACACTTCGAGACGCTCCCGAGCGCGCGTGATCGCGGTGTAGAAGATGCTGTGGGAGATGCTTTCCTCGTTAGCATCCGTGATGACGACCTTCACCGACTTGTACTCAAGACCCTGTGCCTTGTGGATCGATACGGCGTACGCGATCTGGAATGGCACCATAGTGGTGACCGTATCGTCATCATCATCGCTGTTGCCGCGCTCGAAGACGTCAAACTGGACGGTCGATCCTTCTACCCAGCGCAGATCTGTGCCGAAAACGTCGGCTTCAGTAACATCCCGTTCGAGATTCACGTCGAATGTGATGCGGCCGCGCACGCGATCGATCTTGACAATTTTTCCCTTCAGGTTGTTGAAGATGACCGGACGGAACCGATCAGATTCGTTGAAGAGCACAGGATCGCCGACCTTGTACGTAGATTCGCTCCAGGTTACAGCTGGATTCGGATTGCTCGCCTGCAGGAACCGGTTAACGTTGTTGATGCCATAAAGGCCATCATAATTTAGGCAGAGCACGATCTCGTCGTCACTCTCATGCCGGAAAAGCGAGTTCCCCAGCACTCTCGAGTAACCATTCTTGGAGAGCGACTCTTCGATTCGGTCGTCCAGGTTCCGCACCCTGTCCCACAGTGCGAGAAGCGCCTGATCGGTCGTCCTGAAGGGCTCTGTGAGTTCGAAGACAGACTCGCCCGGGATGTACGAACGGATGATGCTGAACCAGTTGCCGAAGTCGATGGACTCAATCTGGTAAACGTCACCAACGAGTACGAGTAGGTCGAAGGATGTCTTCTCAAGCACTTTGAGTAGGCTTGCGTTGCCCACAGTGCTGCACTCGTCAATCACAAGTACGTCGTACGTTACGCCAAACGACGTGCTGCCGTACACGTGCTTGCTGATCGTACTGAACTCGGTGTTCGGAGCCTGCACTCGTCGCTTCAGGTTATCGACGGCCGGGTTGGTGTGCGCCAGGAACAGCTTCCGTTTGCCCGAGAAGTAGTTCGCGATGTGATTCACCATCGTCGACTTTCCCGTACCTGCCGCACCGTATACGAGGGCGACCTTCGAGTGCTCGAACAGCTCCGTCAGAGACTCAGCTTTCAGCGGGTCATCGATGGCCCCAGGGTTCGCATTTATCCATGCCCGCACGTCACTGCTGTGGTTGGGGACGCCGCTGACAGCAATCTTCTGGAGCTTATCTATTATCGCGACCGTGTCGTCCTCATACCCGACGATGAACACATGCCCGTTTTCATGCGCCAGCTTCCGCGGCGCGTGTCGTGGGTTGGTTGGCAGCAACTGGTTGTGGCGCGCGATCAGTCTGTCGACATCACCGAGGTCCTCCAGGTCGGATGCCGACGTATAGATCACACCGTGCTGCTCGACATTGTTCCTGACTCGCCTTGCCAGTAGCTCGTGAGGTCGGTTCCTAGCGTCCAGGCTCTCGGCAAGATCCGCAAAGCGCGGGGTGTGTCCGCGTGGCGACGTGCAGAACGGCATCGTATCGAAGGGCTTAGAGCTCCAGGAAACGCGCAGGCCGGATAGTCCAGCACACTCGTCGGCATCAAACTGCTCCTTGATGACACGATTGTTCATTCGCAGCATTAGGTACCGCATCAGACGAGCACCTGACCGGTCCTCGCGGATGAGTGCACGCGCGCGGTCAAGCACAGGGAAGATCAGCGGACTACGTTGCGCACCGTCGAGTACCCAGGAGCGGACCTGGCCGTAAGCCACATCGGGCATGTCTATGAGATCAAGCAGACTTGATCGCTCTGTCGTGAGGTAATGCATCAGGTTGCGGTACTCGGAGAGTGACGTACTGACTCGGTCGTGCGAGATATCAAAGAAGCGTGCGAAGTTATCGAACTCACACGGACGGATCGACACCTCCCACGAGCGGATCAGCATGATCGGCATCCTCTGGCCAAGCACTTCGATCGTGTCGCTCACCAACTCCAGGTTGGCCGCATATTTGTCGGTCACGTCGATGTCGGTAAAGCCAATGATGCGATCGAACTTGCTCGTCCGGTTGTGGGCGCGATAGAACGTCACCTCGTAGTAGATGCGGCCGCCGATGAAGAACGGTCGCGAGCTGTGAATGTAATAGCGCTCGCGACGTGGGCCTGAGGGCGGAGTCGTTCTTACCTGCTCGATACGCGCCGCAATCTTCTCGTAGTATTCACGCAACGAGAGGTCGAGGTCGATCGGAAAGTGTTCGAGGTTGTTCAGGATCGCGATCCCGAGCTGTTGCTGTGCCAGGTCGCGGGCGCGGAGTAGGTACTCGTAGTACTTCAGCATCAATCGCTCGGACGGATCGCGATCCAGCGTGTAGTGCGAGACGCTGGCCTGGAGCAAGCCATGGAATCTGCTCAGGAGTCTGAACTTGGCGAGCGCCTTAACAGCATCCAGAGCCGGCCCGACCTGGTTGTAGTGGAACTCGGTCGAGCCGTCGTTGAGGTGTGCCCAGACTATTAGCCCCTCGACAAGATTCCGGAGCTGTCCCAGCACGTTCTGCGAAAGGAATCCTCGGTCACCGACCGGGTTGGCGATGTTTTCGCAGATCACCCTGTCAGCGCTCTTCACTTGCTGTTCTACTGATGCCATCGCTCCCGCTCTACTTCCCCGGAGGATCGTGTTCTGAGTCGTCTTCGATCTCGAGGCACTCATGCTGTTCGGGCTTGGATGCCAACGGCTTGGCACCAGTCACTGTCCGCGCTGACGAGGAGCATGGTGTCGACCGTCGGCAACGCCGCGATCTCCACATGAGGCCGACGGCGATGTTGACGTCTCCCTCCTCCCCCTCGTAGCTGATCCAGGGGGCACTGCACGCACGGCAGCGCACGTGCTTCCAGATAGGTCTGCTGACGACCGGCTGCCGCGACGTCGTCCAGGACGGGAGCGGTGAAGTAGCAGACGTCGACGATCTGGTCCCGCTGCCGCAGACGCGATGCCAGTTTGACGTCTTCCAGCCACAGGTAACGGCGCCCGCGCTGCGTCTTCACGCCCTTGAAGCCGTCGACAAGGACAGCGGTTCTTCCCATGGGCACCCCTCGCTTCAGCCGGACCATGCCACGCCGGAGAGGGCTGTGCTAGCGCGCACGGACACCCACCCCCGAGAGCGCAAGCACTCGGGTGGACGACCCCGCAAGTGGCCGTTTTGTTGCTCCACTCACAGTAGCAGAGGAATTAAACGCAGGGTCGCGCAACGGGTGCGTATGATTCCTTCATGGGTGACATTCCGGCTGCCGAGATCCGAGCCGCACGCGAGGCACGAGGGTGGGACCAGGCAGAACTGGCCCGCCGGCTCGGCATGGGGCAACAGACGGTGAGCCGCTGGGAACGCGGACAGACCTCACCGAGAGGTGAACGACTCCAGCGTCTGCGTGCGGCGCTGGGCATCGACGTTGCCACCACACCTCCACGCCGCCCCCTTCTGGAGGAACTGCCCTTCAATCGCCTCGACGCCTTCCAGTTCGAGGCTTTTTGCGACGCGTTGGCCTCGTGGCTGTACCCGGACGCCCAGGAGGTCCTGCGGTACGGGGTCCACGGAGACAAGCAGCACGGCATTGACATCCGCGTGGTCACTGCCGATGGGGAACGCATCGGCATCCAGTGCAAGAAGTACGAGAAGTTCCAGCCTGCTTCATTCACGAAGGCAGTGGCGGAACTCGACCGTGCCCGAGCCCGCGTCGACCGCTGTGTCCTCTTCCTGTCCACGCGGGCGACCGCCGCGGTGGTGAGCGCCTGCGACGAACTCGCCGAGTGGACGATCTGGGACTCGCGCGTCCTGTCCCGGGAGGTCAGCAAGCTCCCTCGTGATCAGTCACTCACGCTGGTTGACCGCTTCTTCCCGGATATGCGGGAGGAGTTTTTGGGGGTACGAAACCCCAGCGTCTGGCAGACCGCGGAAGAGGCGTTCCCGGTCTATCTGCCCAGTCCCGTCTACTCCCACGAGTTCCCGCTCGTGGGCCGGACCGCCATGCTGGAGGCCATGACCGCGTTCGCTGCCGGCAGCGAGGGGTCACAGATCGGCGTCCTGTCCGGTGTCGCGGGACAGGGAAAGAGCCGTCTGCTGTGCCAGCTCGCCCGTGAACACGGTGTCGGCCACGGAAAGACCATCCGCGTACTGCAGCCCGGCCCGTTCACTCCGGACGAGTTCGAGTATCTGCCGACGAGCGATCGGCTGCTCGTACTGATCGAGGACGCGCACGAGCGGTCGGACGATCTCGCCATGGTGGTGACCGGAGTGCTTCGTGCACGCCCCCACGCCCGCCTGGTGATCGCAACCCGGCCGTACGGCCGGCATGTGGTCCAGCAGGCACTTCGCGCCGCCAAGGTGGACGAGAGCGAGATTCCGTGGTGGGAACTGTCCGTCCTGCGGAGCGAAGAGGCCCTCGTGCTGGCCTCCGAGATCCTCGGAGAAGGGCAGGAACATGCCGCCCGTGTGGTGGCACATGTGGCCGCCGACTCGCCGTTGCTCCTCGTGAATGCCGCGACCGCCGTACGGCGAGGAATGCTGGACATCAGTGCCCTGCAGAGCAGTACCGACGTGCACCGGCTGCTTCTCGACGTCTTCGTCCAGTCCGCCTTGTCTCAGTCTCAGCAGCCCGATGACGATCGGGCACTGCTGCACGCCGTAGCAGCCCTGCAACCCGTTGCCACAGACGTCCCTCAATTTCAGAACGCGCTGTCCGGCATCCTGCAGATGCCGTTCTCCCGGATCAGCCCTCGGCTCATGGGCCTGGAAGGCACAGGCATCGTGGTACGGCGCGGTGCCTCCGTACGCATTTCCCCCGACCTGCTCGGCGACGTCCTTCTCGCCGAAGCGGCTGTCAATCCGCACGACGGCTCCCCCACGCCATACCTGAGGGAGGTCCGCGAGCATGCCGACGGTGACGCGCTGGCGAACGCTCTCCTCAACGTCGGCCGCGTCGACTGGCAGTGGAACGGCCGGGGCTCCCGTCATGCGGGTCTGCTCGACCCCCTGTGGGTGGTCGTCGAAGACGAGTTCAAACGAGGTGGCGCTTACACCCGTAAGGCACTTCTGCGTCTCCTGTTGAAGATCGCTCCCTTCCAGCCCCAGCGCGTACTCGCCTTGACCCGGTGGGCCCTGGACAACCCGACGGCCGAGGACGACCGGCCGAGCGGCATCGAGTGGATGCCCGGTAAGTACAGCCAGGCCGATGTCGTCTGCGAAGCACCGCGTGTCCTGGAGGCAGTGGCCGTCGATCTTGACCAGCTGCGCAGCGTGTACGACCTTCTGTGGTCCATGGGCCGGGACGACGAACGGCCGCTCAACCAGAACCCCGACGCACCACTGCGTGTTCTCCTCGACCTGGCCTCGTACGTCCCGGGCAAGCCGCTGGCGTATCAGGAGATCCTGCTCGACGCGTTGTCGGATTGGGCGGAAGAAGCCACGCCGAACCCCGCGAACCGCATGCCCCTCGCACTGCTCTATCCACTGTTTTCCAACACGGCGGAGGGTCGAACGATGGAAGGCTGGACCCTCACCCTGAGCCGTTACCCGGTCCCAGCGGAGATAGTAGCGCCGATCAGGCAACGCGCGGCCGAGATCCTGCTCGGCCAGTACACGTCCGGGCATGAAGAGCGGGCAGCCGTGGCCGCCGCATCCCTCGAAGAAGTCCTTCGCCACCAAAGCGAAGAATTCGAGCCGCAAGCCATCGAGTTCCTCCGTGAACTGGCCACCCGGGTTGCCGCGAAGCAGCCGCGTCCTCTGGTGTCGCTCGCGACCCGGCGCTCGCTGAGCTGGGCCGCAAAGCACGGCACCGCTCAGATGCGTGAAGCGGCGCAGACAGTGCTCGACGCATTGCCGGACAACACGGAACACCACCTGGCGCTCCTCCTCCACACAGGGTTCTACGACGAATCCCTGGTCCCTCGCTCCGAAGACACCGAATGGCTGGAGAACGTCCAAAACCACTGGGCGGCACTACGCCACGAGACTGCCGACGAGTTGAGGAAGCAGCCCGCCGACCAAGTGGCCGAGCTACTCGTATCGCTGGTGGAAGCAGGCCAAAGGGTCCTTGCCGGTCACTCAGAGGGAGTTCCCGCAGTACTCGAAGACACTATGGAGGAATTCCCTGACCTCATCCCCGCTCTTCTCGACCGGCTGGCCCGCGCGGAGAATGAAGCTGCCCGTGTCATGCTGCCCTCAGTGCTGCACGCATCGTTCGAACAGAACGTGCCCCGCGCACTGGACACATGTCGGCGCCTCGTTACCGATGGTGGGGCCGTGGGAGTCCGGGCCGTGGCCCAGGCTCTCCAAAAGTACATCCCGGACCCCTCGGTGCAGGAGGCCGGTGCACTGGCACTCGCCCGCGCTCTGAGCAACCACACCGACCCCGCGGTGCGCGCTGGAGTCATCGGCATGGCCGTGTCCATGCTGCACACCTCGAAGGACACGGCTCTGGAACTGCTCACCTCTGTGCCGTTCGGCGAGTCGGGGTCGGTACCCTATCGCCTCTGGTGGGCATTCACGATGGACGGCCTCTTGTCCTGGGAACAACTCACGGACACCCAACACACGTTTTTCCTGGCCCAGTTGACCGCTCTTCCGACACTGAGTGATCACACGGTGCAGCAGTTCGTGGCTCACCTCGCCAAGGCCGACTCGCAAGCCGCAGTCGGGCTCCTGCTCGCCCGGATCGAGCGCTGGGAGGAGGACCCTGCCAGAAAGTCCTTCGATCCCCTGCCTTACCAGTGGAGTGTTCCGCTCCCCTTGTCTGACAGTCCTGCACGGCTTGACCTGATGCGATCGGTGCGGAACTGGCTGGCACAGCCCCGCGAGAACGCATGGCGCCGTGAACTCCACGCGCCGGAACTCTTCTGGACCATCGCCGGCCCTGCAGACGAATTGGTCCTCAGCCTCCTCCTTGAGCCTTACCAGGAAGGGGACAGCGATCTCGCGCATGCCGCCGCCCCGCTCCTGAGCAAGATGCCCAAGGACATCGTGTGGGACCAGGTGGATTTCGTGACCGTGTTGTTGAAGACAGCGTCCCGACTGTCGGAAGACTTGTTCCGTCGTACCGGGGGAAGCCTGCACTCCGCAGTCCTCTCCGGCTTCCGGTTCGGAACTCCTGGCCAGCCATACCAGGAAGACCTCGACATCAGCGAACGTGCCCAGCGCATCCGCGCCGGCCTGCCGCGCGGCTCTGCCGTCGATCTCTTCTACAAGGCACTCGCGGACAGCGCGCAACGCAACATCGACCGCGCGAGCACCGACGACCTTAATTAACGACCGCTGACGAGACTGTGAGTGATTCGCTGGAGATCCGGTAAGTGCTGATGCGATTGGGGGGATCTATGCGATGCCGATTCGTCCCAGGCTGCAGACCACGGGTTCGGGTTCATGCTCCAAGAACCTGCCGAGCGGCGCCCCGCGTTCACTTCGCCGCAGGCCTTCGCAGACCACATCGCCGCGGGTCGCGGTCGAAGGCCTCTGGCCGTTAACGTAGCCGGGGACGAAGGTGCCGCTCGTACTCTTGTCTCACATCGGTGTGATGGGCGGGAAGTGCGTGGCGCGGAACTTGGCGAGGGTCTGCTCCACACCGGCGATGGTCAGACGCCAGAAGTCCCAGCCGTCGATCTTGTTGCTGCCGGTGGCGGCTCGGGCGGCGGTGGTCGGGGTACCCCAGGGGCGGCCCCAGACTTCGATGTGGCCCTCGGGTTTCAGAACTGCCCCGTAGACCTTCTTCTCGTGCCAGCCAGTGAGGATGATGCCGGCCTTCAGGGCGTCGGGGTCCAGATGCTGCAGCAGGTCGTGCAGGTCGACTCGGGAGCGCGCCGGGTCGACGGCAGGTATGGGCGTCGTTGCGACCGGGGTGGGCGCGGCGGCCGACTGGGCGACGGCACGGTTCAGGGCCAGAGCCATGGCGGCTGCCGCACTGTACGGCGCCTCAGGTCCCACCTTGTCGTCGACCAGCTGCTGGATGTCGGTCAGGTCCCCGTGGCGGGCGAGTACGGTGACCTCCCGTATGAGGCGGGCGCGGAGCGGGACGAGGTGGGAGTCGTTGAGCGCCAGGATCCGTATGGTTTCGTCGGCGCGGCACAGGCCACGGTTCGTTTCGGCCGACGAGTAGGGAGTGTTGCTGCGCCGGGCGTAGCCGCCGGAGTCGAAGCCGAGCAGGTCGGGGTCGCTGCGGTGGGCCGGGTCCAGGAGCAGCGGCTGTTCGCGGTTCAGGTCGTCGACTGAGGTGCGGGCGCGGGTTCCGCCTATGAGCGGGAACTGGCTGCCCTTGGCTCGGCCTTCCCGGACACCGTTGTAGCGGGCTCCGCCGCTGTTGCAGTGCTTGCAGGCGATGCGGTAGTTCGACACCTCGTAGGCCAGCCACCAGTATCCCGGGTGGCCGGGCACGTCGAGTACTTCGGATTTCGGCCGGTAGTGGTCGACGGTGATGTCCGTGCGCACGATGAGGGACTCGCAGTACCAGCACTTGACGCCGACGAGGCCGAGGAGCAGGTCGCGTACGGCGTCCTCGGTCCAGTGCGAATTGAATTCCCGCTCGGTGCCGGCGGCGACGGCGGCCCTGACCGCATCGAGGGTGCGTTTGGCCCTGTTTGCCCAGGCCGGCGGGGCGATAAGCCCTTGCATGTCCACGTGTCTCATCGGCGTCAGATCACCGACGAGAAACGCTCGTGGAACAGCTCGGCGACCAGGGCCTGCAGTCGTTCGGGCGAGGGCGGATTGGGGCCGTGGGAGGCATCGAGGAGCGCGAGGCGTCTGCGGTGGAGCTCGGCGAGGAAGGCCGCCACGAGCGGATCACGGTCGGAGTTGGGAAAGTCCATCGTCTCCAACTGGGCGGTGACGTCGCGCAGTGCTGCCTGTTTGACCGGATCGCTTTCCGCCTCGGGGAGCAGCGCGTACTGGCGGTCGATCAGATCCTGGGTGTGCTCGTCGAGCTGGGTGGGCAGGCCGAAAAGGTCGGTGGTCAGCAGGCCGCCGGCGCCTTGTCCGCGCGGGTTTGCCCGCGGAATCACCGCGGTGGCCTGGCCCTCCACGTCGGTGGTGACGACGCGGATCTGCTCGCGGGTCATGTTGGACACCAGGAGCGGTTCGTGGGTGGCGGTGAGGAACTGCGAGTGCTGATGCGGTCCCAGCACGCTGCGTACGGAGGAGTACCAGCGCCGGCTCCACTCGGGGTGGAAGTGGGAGTCGGGTTCGTCCAGCAGGAACAGCGACTCATGTGCCCGCTGGAGTCTGAGCAGGCCCAAAATGGTGAGGAGTTGCTGCTCCCCCGAGCTCAGGTCGTTCAGGCCGACGGTGAGCGCGCCGGGTTTGTCCAGCCGGACGTCGACGGTGAGGTAGCCGGCGTCCAGCAAGGTGGCGAGCAGGCCGAACATCGACAAATCGCTGTCGAAGAGGTTACGGAAGGCGCGGACATCTTCTGCGGTGCCCAGGACGATCTGGAACCCGTCGGCGGGGCTGCCGGCTCCGTCCACCGGATCAGCGTCGGGGATGAGACCGAACCGCCCCGATTCGGAGGCGGCCGCGAACAGGGTGCGGGCGGGCCCGCCCAGGCCCCAGTACGGGAGGGCGGCCAGGTGCGGGGCGCGTGCAGCGCGTGGCGCGCGGATCCGCAGGACTGCGGAGGCCACCCGCTGCAGGTAGGAGTGGCGGCGCAGATAGGTGCCGAACGAGTCAGACCAGTGGGTGGTCTGCGCGAGGAGCAGCAACGGCAGGTGCGCAGGCGTACACAGGAACACCGGCGTGTACAGGGGGCAGCTGATGGGCAGCGTGAACTGCTCGGTCCACAGCTCCCCTTGGCCCGGTGGCTGGTGCGCGCGCCACTCGCCGAAGTCCTTCATCCACTGTCGGCGCCACTGGCCTACGCGGCGTGCGGCGAAGCGGCGGTGCTGGTCGAACTCGCTGGCCCAGGGGGCCTGGGCGTGCGCCTGGTAGCCGAAGACGTGATCGGGCAGATGCTGCGCCCACACTGCGCGGGCCACGGGTATCGGCCAGCCCGTCACGGTGTCCACGCTCAGCTCGGGCGAGGCGTCAGGGGAGGTCTGAACGACCCGGACCGTCCTGCCGTGGACCTCGTAGTCGAGTTCAAAGGCGAAGGCTGCACGGCGCCCGGGCCGGTACAGGGCCCCGAAGATCTCGGCGAGCGCGTGCAGGGCCCGGGACTTACCGCCGCCGTTGGGGCCGATCAGGGTGGCGATGGCATGGCCACCGTCGAGGGCGCCGGTGAGGTCCAGCTCGAATTGGCGCAGGCCCCGGTAGGAGGAAAGGCTCAGGCGCAGCAGCCGCACGGCATCCCTCCGGTCATCGCGCCTCTGGTTGCCGTCACCGCTCCGCCTCACGATCCGGGCCGTCCGCGTGCACGCCGTAGGGGCGCAGCGCTTCGGTCAGGGAGGCGAACTCGGCCAAGGCGGCGCCCAGTTCAGCGGTGATCTCCTGCGCCATGCGGTGCAGGTCAGCCTCGGGCTCTTCCAGCGCGAAGGGTCCGGGCGGGGGTTCGGCGACCTGCAGGTCCAGGTTGACGGCGTGCCGGGCGAGCAGGTCATCGACAGTGAAGGACCGGAAGCGGGGGGTCTCGACTCGTTCGCTGTGGGGCCGGCCGGGCCGGTAGGCGGACACGAAGTCGCCGTAGTCGGGGCCGGACTGCGCCGTGGGCTTGGCCGTCGCCGTGCGCGAAGAGCGCAGGTCGTACACCCACAGCCGGGTCGTGGACGGGCTGCCGTCGGGGCGCGGTTCGGGCTTGTCGAAGAACAGGACGCTGGCCTTGAGGCCACGGGCGTAGAAGATGCCGGTGGGAAGCCGCAGCAGGGTGTGTACGTCGCACGCGGCCAGCAGGCGCCGCCGGATCAGCTCACCCGGCCCGCCTTCGAACAGCACACTGTCGGGCACCACGACGGCGGCGCGGCCGTCGGTCTCCAGCAGGCTGTGGACGTGCTGGAGGAAGTTGAGCTGCCGGTTGGTGGTGAGGGTCCAGAAGTCCTCCCGGTAGGTCTCCTCACTGGTGGAGCTGCGCCCGAAGGGAGGGGTGGTGAGCACCAGCGTCGCCCGCCTGCCCGGTGGGCGGGCCAGCGCGTCCCCGACGGTGATACACGGAGGGGTCTCGTCGGCCCGGGTGACGCCGTGCAGGACGAGGTTCGTCGTGGCCAGCCGAGCGGTGGCGTCGACGAGTTCGACGCCGAAGAAGGCGCCCTGGTCGAGCCGCTTGCGCTGGGCCTCGGTGACACCTGAAGGAAAGTGGTCGACCAGGTAGTCGAAGGCTTTGATCAGGAAACCGCCGGTGCCGCAGGCCGGGTCGGCGACGGTGTCGTTGATGCCGGGCTGCACGCACTGCACGATCGCCTCGATCAGCGGTCGGGGCGTGAAGTACTGGCCAGCGCCGGTCTTCGCGTCCGTGCTCATGCGGGCCAGCAACGCCTCGAAAACGTCGCCGATGCCGGCTGAGGACCACTGGTAGCCGTCCACCACGTCGACGATCAAGCGGTGCAGGAGGGCCGCATCCGGGATGCGGTTTTGTGCCCGGCGGAAGAGCAGCCCGAGCGTTCCGGGCCGGACGGCGAGCAGGCCCAGGATCCGTTCGTACGCCGGGATCAGGTGGTCGCGCTCGGTCGAGGTGAGCTGTGCCCAGGCGTCGAACCCGAGGATGTCCTGTCCGTTGAGGGGGCGTTGGCGTTGTTCGTGGGCGCGCTTGAGGACGATCAAGCTGGAGAGCTGATCGATGAGCTCCAGGCCCGAGATGCCATTGTCGCGCAGCACATTGGCGTAGTTCCACAGCCGGGCCACCAGGGCCTGGTCGTATCCGGGGCGGGAGGAGACGGTGGGGTTCACAGCACAAACTCCTGTTGCCCGGACGGGGGAAGCGGAGGGGACAGGTGACCGGTGAAGGCGCGATCCAGGAGGTTACGCCGTAGCCGTCCGGCCATCTCGAGAGCGCGTTCGGCGGCCGTACGGGCCGTGTTCAGGGCTGCGGTGTGTGCCTGGACGACCGCGACCAGGTGGTCCTGCTCGTCTACGGGCGCGACGGGCACCGGCATGAGCCGGATCTTGGCCAGGCTGATGGACGCCGGCCCCACGCTGTGGGTGGCGTTGCGGTGGCACCACGTACGGCCGAAGCCGTTGGCGTGCCAGGCCAGCAGGACGGGGTGGAGCTGATGGGCGGAGATGCGGACACGGAAGAGGTGGCTGTGGGGAACGCAGTGGGGCAGCTGCTCCTCCCAGATCCAGCCGCGGCCCAGGCTGTCGATCGATCCGCCGCCGGTCAGCAGCACATCGCCCGCCCGCAGCCGGGCCGCCTCGGCCTGTAATGGGGGCAGCCGGATCGTGCGGACATCGTCCAGATCCAGGCGGCCTCGCTGCACGTTGGCGACCCGCAGGCAGGAGACGTCCGTGTCAGAGGGATTCCACTCCTGCGTGCCGGACGGGGCGATGCCGCGGGAGACCTCCGCGACATCGTGCAGGCGGGTCCACCGCCAGCGTTCGGGAAGGCCGGGCAGTGTCCCGTCCCCTACGCCCGCCGCCAGGGGCAGGTTCGCAGGAACCCGAGCAGTGCCGGCGAGAGCGCCGCGCCCTGCCCGCGCGGTCAGGGCGCGGCTAAGGACATCGGCCTGATCGAGGGCGCTGTGGGTACGGATCGTGGTGGCGTCGATGCGGGCGAGGTGGTCCTCCAACAGACCGACGATCCGGCGCTGTTCCCCCACAGGGGGCAGCGGCAGCAGGACATCGGCCAGATCACGCTGGTTGATCCGCCAGATCGCTGCGCCGCCCTGGCGAGCGCGTGCCTCGATCTGGCGCCGCATGACCGGCGACTTCCACAGGTGTGCGAGGTAGCGCGGATCGAGGGCGCCGGGGCGTACGCGCACGCGGATCATGGAGTCGGGAATGGCCGTCGGGGTCGGGGGGCCGTCTACCAGAGCGCCTTCGCCGACCAGGGAGTGTGAGCCGTTGACCCGTCCGACCAGCACATCCCCGTGTTCGGCCACGAGTATCGCGTGGCCGTTGCCACTGCGGTCGCTGCTCTTGGACTGGGTGAAGTCCACCGTGGCTGCCCGCAGCGCCGGCATGCGCAGCACGGGCAATCCGCCCTCGCCGGGGCGTAGGGACCGGCCGTTGACCAGCGGTTCGCTCAGCACGTCGGCCAGCCGGACGATCCTCCAGCCAGCAGGCACCTCATTCATCACGCCAGAGCCCTGCGCAGTTCGTCCAGGAGGTCAATCGCGGCGTCGGGCCCGAAGGCGTCGAGGAAGCCGTCCGTGCCGCCGCGCGCCGAGAAGGGGATGCTGTCGAGATACGCCGGGGCGAAGTGGGTATCGGCGGCCGCCACGTCCGCGATCTTCTCGAGCCACCACAGCTGGGCCGGGGTGAAGTGTCCGGACCGCTCAACGAACTCGACCAGACGCTGGCGCACTGTCTCCGTTTGGCGGCTACGCCTTTCGGATGCCGTCACCAACATAGGGGCCGGCCGGCCGTAAAGGTTCAGCAGCGCCTCTTGGAGTTCGGGCTCCTCGGTGAGCGGGTAGAGGGCCGTGCGCCGCTCGTTGTCGACGGCTCTCTTGCCGCCTGCCCGGCGCAGGGATGCCTGGTGGTCCGAGTCGACCGAGTCAAGGAGACGGGTCACTAGCTCCTGCAGCGGCTGGCCTGCCAGCTTGCGGATCTCGGCACCGTCGGCGTCACTGAGCGTGGGGATGAGCCGGGCAAGTCTGATGGCCAGTTCGGCCGTCTCTTGCGCCGTCACCAGCCCGCTGGCGACGCGGTCCAGCAGGTGCTCCAAGGCGGCCCTCCCCTCCTGCCCGGATGCATCCGTCACATTCACCAGCGGCCGCAGGTGACGCGAAGCGCCCACCGCGTCGACGACCACGAGCTGCGTCTTGGCAACCGCCCCCGGGGTGACGGCGCGCAGTGCCGCGGACGAGATGGTCTGCGTTCCCATGGCAAGCAGTTGCTCGTAGTAGGTGGCGGAGCGCACCTCGCGCAGGATCAGCAGGCATTCGATCGCCCGCATGTCGCTGATCCCGGAGATCAGATCCGTCACGACCGCGATCCGGATCTGCGGTGTCGTGCGGAAATCCCTCAGCAGGTGCTCCGCATGAGCGTCGCGGTGCATGATCCGCCGGCAGAAGTCGTCCCCGGCGCCGAACACGTCGCGGATGCGCTCTACGACCTCGTCCGCATGCTGTCCGTCCTGCGCCAGCACCACGGTCTTGGGGACCACGCCGGGCCCGCCGCCCTGCAGCATCCGGTCAGGGAACAGGGTCGGCAGCGCGTCACGGAAAGCCGTCACCACCGCCGCCAAGTGCTCGGTCGGGACAGCCCTGGCCGGGCCCTGCCCTGCGGTGGAGGTCAGCTCCTCGTCCAGGTCCTCGTAGCGGGCGCGGCGCGAGCTCTGGTCTTGAACACCAACCGCGCCGACTGGGGTGGCGGACGCTGGCTGCCGCTCGCTGGCGACCCGGATCTCGTAGACGGAGCAGTCCACAGCGACGCCGTCGGCGACGGCCTGTACATAGCTGTAGGAGTTGACCAGGTTGCCCTTGAAGAATCCCAGCACGGTGGCGGTCGGCGTCGCGCTGAATCCGACGATGGGAGCGTCGAAGTATTCAAGAAGGGCACGCCGCTGTCCGTACAGCGCGCGGTGGCAGTCGTCAACGATGACGAGATCGAACGCGTCGGGCGGCAGCGCCTCGCAGTAGGTCACTTCCAGGGGTGTGGCATCGGGATGCGCCTGCCGTTCGGCGGTCTCGTACGCCGACACGTTCTCGGATCCGTCCTCGGGCGTCTGCGTGTCGGAGAGCATGGCCGACAGACGCTGCACCGTGGCCACGGCCACGGAAGCCGACGGGGCCAGGCCGTGCGCGGTCAGCTCATGGACGGGGTACACGTCATCGAGAGGGCGCCCACCGTCCGGCATGCTGAACTGGCGCAGCTGGTGGATCAGTTGATGCACGGCGACCTTGCGGTCGGTCACGAACAGGATCCGGCCCGCGCGCGCGTAGTGGAGCTGTCGGTAGGCGGTGAACACCCCGGTGAAGCTCGCCCCGGAGCCGGTGGCCATCTGCACCAGGGCGCGCCGCTGACCGGCCGCGAGGGCCTGCTCGATGGCCCGCACCGCCCTGCGCTGGGCCTGGCGCAGCTGGTCGAACCCCTCGTTCTGCCGCTGCAGGTAGGCGGCCTGGCGGGCCCGGTAGGTCGGCGCGCCACCGTCCGCCTCCGCCTCGCGCTGCCAGCGGGCCAGCGTGCGGGGCTGATGGAAGCCGCTGATCAGGCGCGCGTGGGATTCGGGGTCATTGGTGTCGCAGAACAGCAGACGTCGGCCGTCGCTCACGTACCGGTACGGCAGCGGCGAGCGCCACACGGGCCACGGCAGGGAGCCCGCCGGGGCCTTCGCCAGTGTGCCCGCCTGCTCCATGGCCTCGTTGAGATCGATGCCGTCCCGTTTGCACTCGACGATCCCGACCACCTGTCCGCCGACGGTCAGCAGCATGTCCGCGCGGAGTCCTCCGCCCAGACGGGGCTGCACCAGGACGCAGCCCAGGGAACGGTTTAGCTGAGACTCCTCGCCGACTCCCAGAACGCCCCATCCCGCCTTGGCGAGCCTGCGCTGCACTTCCGCGGCAATGTCGGCTTCGCGCAGCGGCTCATAGGCCGCATCGCGCGCGCTGACGATCAGCTGTTCACGCTCGGCGACCGCCAGGGGCGCCGGAGCTGCGCGCTGGTCGAATTCGCTGCGCAGCCGGGGCAGGTCCTCTTCCAGCACAGCGACCCGCTGCGCCAGAACCCGCAGATCGGACGCTGAGGCGTGGACGAAGGTCATCGGCTCCGAGTCGCCGGTCACCGCGCGGAAGAGCCAGGCGGCCAGCGCGAAGCAGCGCCCGACCAGATGCGCCGCCACCTCCCACTCATCATGCGCACCGCCGTCGAAGCGGTGAAGGTCGTTGAACGCGTCCCGAACCGGCCCGGGAAGCATCCCAGCGCGGGATAGGAGGTCCAGACGGGCCAGCTGATCGCCCGCGGGCAGGCGCACCCCGCCCCGGCGGCCCAGCTCAGCGGCGAGAACCTCACCGAACTGGCGCGCCGCCGCCACCGCTTCGGCGGGCGCGGTAGCCGCGCGGGCCTCACAGGATGCACCGTGAAGAACAAGAAGCGGTTCGTGGGGGAGCAGGAATCCGAAATTGGCTGACGCGACAGCCAGGTCCGTGAACCGGCTTTCGAGCACGCTCGGCTCCAGAGCCACGCCGACCCTCCCTACCTGCACTGCGGCGCCGCGGAATCCGCTACAGAACAGCTCTCACCCTACCGTCCGCCCCCTGCGCACAACACTGACACTTTGATCCGATACGAGTGATTTACGCATCAGCTCCGACGGACCTGCCCGCTCGTTTTGCATCCGGCCCACACCACATAACGCCCCCGACCGAAGATGGAGCGCTGGCCGGCGGGCGCGGCTCACGGTGCCCCTTATCGGTGTTGCTGATGCAGCACGCGAAGGTGTCCGTCGACCTTCAGCGACTGACCGTGTTTCGCCGATGGCTATCGGGACGAATGGCCGCCTGGCAGCCAGATCACCCTCAACCGACCCCTTATCGCCGACGCCGACCGCAGGCACGATCACCCACTCCGCCTTTCGAACGAATGTGCGAAGATGGAGTTAGGGTGACCCACACGGTCGACTGGAACAGATGGCGCAAAGGGGGGTTATGAGCAACAGGAGGTGTGTATGTCGTTTACGCATCTCCGTGCAGCGAGCGGCTATTCACTGCGTTACGGGGCCAGCCACCCGCAGGCACTGGCAGAGCGGGCTGCAGAGCGGGGGCTCGATGCCCTGGCGCTGACCGACCGGGACTCACTCGCGGGCGCGGTGCGCTTCGCCAAGGCGTGCGCGGGAGCCGGGATCCGGCCCCTTTTCGGCGTTGATCTGGCTGTGCCTGGTGCGTCCCCGTCCGGGGCGGCGGCGTCGGCGCGGCAGCGGACCCCCGCCAGGGGCGGTGCGTTCGCGACGGAGGCGCCACTGCGCGCGGTGTTCTTGGCACGGACCGCGCGCGGCTGGGCCGAGCTGTGCCGTCTCGTGTCGGCGGCGTCCGACCAGGGCGTCACCTGGGAGGAGCTGGCCTGTCCGGACGACGAGGTGTTCGTGCTGCTCGGAGCCGATTCCGAGGTGGGGCAGGCACTGGCGTCGGGGCGTCCCGACCGGGCCACTGCCCTGCTGGATCCGTGGCGTGAGCGGTTCGGCCGGTCGTTGCGCCTTGAGGTGTCGTGGCACGGGCGGACCGGGACAGGGCCGGGGTCGTTGCGTCTTGCCGCACGAATGGCGGGCTTCGCCGCCGAACAGCAGGTGAAGGCCGTGCTGAGCAACGCCGTGCGCTATGCCGACCCGCATCAGGGTGAGGTCGCCGACATCCTGGACTCCGCCCGTTCGCTGGTGCCGATCGATGGCCGGGACGCGTCTCGTCTCGACAGCGGGCAGCGGTGGCTGAAGGACGCCGGGGAGATGGAGCGGATCGCCGGGCGGATCGCTGAGGCGGTGGGTGGCCGGGGCCTGGAGGCGCGGCGGCTGCTCGCGGTGACCGAGGAGACGGCGGCGGCCTGCGTGGTCGACCCGGGCGAAGCGTTCGGTCTAGGTCGGCTGAATCTTCCCGAAGCCGAGCTGGTGGGCGCGCGGGCGGACACCGCCGACCGCGTTCTCGCCGAGAAGTGCGCGGTGGGCATGATGAACCGCGGCTACCACCGGGAGGTGGAGCGCTGGGACCGGCTCGAGGACGAGCTGAGGATCATCGCCGGACACGGTTTCGCCGGGTACTTCCTGACCGTCGCCGAGGTCGCGGCACAAGCCCAAAGCCTCGGCATCCGGGTCGCGGCCCGCGGCTCGGGGGTGGGATCCCTCGTCACGCATCTCCTGGGCATCAGCCCGGTCGACCCGGTGGCGCACGGCCTGCTCATGGAGCGGTTCTTGTCCGCACGGCGGTCCGCACTGCCCGACATCGACCTGGACGTGGAGTCGGCCCGCCGCCTGGAGGTCTATCAGGCGGTACGGGAGCGATTCGGCGCCGACCGGGTAGCGACGCTCGCGGTCTACAAGACCTACCGGGCGCGCGGCGCCATCGAGGACGTGGCCCGCGCCCGCGGCATGGACCCGGACGAGGCGGCCCGGCTCGGCAAGGCGTTCCCGCACATCCGGGCGAAGGACGTGCGGGCCGCGCTCGCCGAGCTGCCGGAGCTGCGCGAGGTCGCCGCTGAGGACCACGGCCGGCTGTGGGAGCTGGTGGAGGCGCTGGACGGGCTGCCGCACGAGGCGGCGATGCACCCGTGCGGGCTCCTCGTCTCCAACGCCGGGTTGCTGCGGCGCACCCCGGTGGCGCCGACCACCGTCGAGAACATCGCCATGTCCCAGTTCGACAAGGAGGACATCGAGGACACCGGGCACCCGAAGATCGACGTCATCGGCGTACGGATGCAGTCGGCGCTCGCGCACGCGGCCGCAGAGATAGAACGCGTCACCGGCGAACGCCTCGACCTGGACGATCCCGCACAGGTACCGCCGGACGACCCGGCCACGTACGACATGATCACCTCCGGGGACACCCTGGGGACCTTCCAATTGGAGAGTCCGGGGCAGAGAGAGCTGGTGCGGAATCTGCGGCCGCGGTCGTTCGACGACCTGGCGCTCGACATCAGCCTTTTCCGGCCCGGACCGGTCGCGGCCAACATGGTGGAGCCGCTGATCAAAGCCCGCGACGGCCAGAACAGGATCCGTTACGCCCACCCGGACCTAAAGCCGATCCTTGAGGAGACCGAGGGCCAGGTGGTCTTCCACGAGCAGGTCATCGCGATCATGGCGACGCTGACCGGCTGTGACCGGGGCACGGCAGACGAGGCACGGCGTGCTCTGTCCGACCCGGAGCGGCAGGGGCGGGTGCGGGCGTGGTTCGCCGACCAGGCGCGTAAGCGCGGTTATCCGGTCCAGGCCGTACGGGATGTGTGGCAGATCTTGGAGGGTTTCGGCAGCTTCGGGTTCGCCAAGGCGCACGCCGCGGCCTTCGCGCAGCCCGCCTACCAGTCGAGCTGGCTCAAGGCGCACCGGATGGCGGCCCTGCTCGCCGGGCTACTCACGCACGATCCGGGGATGTACCACAAGCGCGTCCTGGCGGCGGATGCCCGACGGCACGGGGTCCCGCTGCTGTTGCCCGACATCAATCACTCCCGGGCCGCACACACAATCGAACTGGTGTCCGGCAAGTGGGGGGTGCGGATCGGGCTTTCGCAGCTGCGCGGCATCACCGAGGCCGAGAGCGAGCGCATCACCGCCGGGCAGCCGTACACCTCGCTCGAGGACTTCTGGCAGCGCGCCCGGCCCAGCCGTCCGCTGGCCGAACGCCTGGCGCAGGTCGGGGCGATGGATTCCTTCGGCGTGCGGCGCGAACTCCTGCTGAAGGTTGCCGAGTTGCACCGTTCCGGACGCGGCAAGGGCGACTCGGCCGTAGGCCAACTCCCCATGGAGAGCGATGACATGACGACCGGGCCGGACGGCACTGCAGGCCCGGTCACGGGCCTGCAGGCCATGTCCACCTCCGAACAGCTCGCCGCCGAACTGGACGTGCTCGGCATGGACATCTCGCGTCACCTCCTCGACGAGCACCGATCCCTGCTCGCCGACATCGGTGCGACCCCCGCCACCGACCTGCCGGGGCTCAGGCATGGCGCCACCGTGCTCGTCGCGGGCGTCAAGGTCGCCACCCAAACCCCGCCGATCCGCTCCGGCAAGCGTGTCATCTTCGCCACCCTCGACGACCCCACCGGCCTGTCCGACCTGGCGTTCTTCGAGGACAGCCACGCACGCTGCGCCCATACGGTCTTCCACAGCAATCTGCTGCTCGTACGCGGCACCCTGGCCCGCCGCCCGCCGCGCGCCTTCAGCATCACTGGCATCGCGGCCTGGGACCTCGCCGAGTTGGTCGGCCTGTACCGCGAGGGCGGCCCCGCCGCCGTCGCCGACCACCTCACCCGCCCCGCGCCGCCAACCACGCGCAAGGCGGGACCACGCCGCACCCTCACCCAGTCCACCGGCTACGCCCTGCACCCCTGGGCCGACCTGCAGCCGCCCGGCACCCCGCCCTCCGCCACCGCCCTGACCGCTCTCGACACCCTTACCGGAAGGTCCTTCCATCATGCGAGCCCCGGAAGCGCAGGGTGACCGTCAATGATCCTCTACGTCCACTTCGGCGACCCGCAGCCCGAAGCCACATACCACCGACTCATCGACACACTCCGCGAGTTCACGCCTGTCGTGCAGGCGCTGCCGCCGGACGCGGCGCTCGCCGACGTGTCCGGGAGCACCCGATACTTCGACTGCGACGCCGCCGGGCTCGCGGGCCTGATCCGGATGCGTGCGGCCGCCGTATTCGACCTTGACGTGACAGTCGGCATCGGTCCCAATCCGCTGCTCGCCCAGCTCGTCGCGCACCGCGGGGAGCCCGGCGCCATCCGTGCCGTCCCGGACGACCCCGAGACCATCACCCGCTTCCTCACCAGCCTGCCCGCCGCCGCGCTGCCCGGCGTGGGTCCTGCCACCGCCCGCACCCTGGCCTCGTACGGTCTGCACACCGCCGACCAGATCGCCGCCACGCCGCTGCTCACGCTCCAGCGCATCCTGGGCACGGCCACCGGACGAGGGCTCCACGAACGCGCGGCCGGCATCGACCCCAGCCGCGTCACCGCCGGTGCCCCGCCCCGCACCTTCAGCGCCGAGCACCGCTTCGTACGCGACGAGCTCGACGCCGCCCGACAGCGCGCCGCCCTGACCCATCTCGCCGAACAGCTCGGCGCCCGCCTGCGCGGTGCACGGCAGGCCTGCCGTGCACTGACGCTAACCGTCCAGTACGCCGACCGTTCGACGACCACCCGCAGCCGCACCCTGCCCGAGTCCACCGCGCACAGCCCCCAACTCCGCGCGGCAGCCCACGCCTTGCATCTGACGCTCGGGCTGCAGCGGGCCCGCGTTCGCTCCCTCACCCTGCGCGCAAGCGACCTCGGCGACGCCGCCTCCGCCTCCCGGCAGCTCACCTTCGGCCCCGACGACGACAAAACCCGCCGCATCGAGGCCGCCGCCGACCGGGCACGGGCCCGCTTCGGTCAGGAGGCGGTACGCCCCGCGAGCACCGCGGGCCTGCGGTGAGTGCCGAACTGCCGCAGGGCCGGCACGGAACGCCTCGGCCCTGCAGGTTGACAGAGGAAACGTGATTAACGAATCATGAATCATGTTTCAAAGCGTGCCCGAGGGGCTGCGTGAGCTCTCGGTGAGTCTCTTCGGCAATCGCTACCGGGCCGAGGTGCTGCTGGCGCTGGCACAGGCGGACGACCGGGGCGTCTCCATGGGAGATCTGGCAACTTCCCACGGGATCTCGGCCAGCCTCTATCAGGCGCCCATCCACGCATTGGTGCAGGCTGGGCTGGCCGTGAGCCTTCCGCAGGATCCGGGCGAGCGGCGCAAGCGCTACCGACGCAGCGACGATGACGAGCTCTGGCAGTACCTGACAGGCCTCTTGCGTCGTTTGGCAGCGGTGGCAGGAATGGAACAGGTTGGATAGCCGACGGGGCCGGTGTTTGCGGTCGCGGCCGGGTGAGGCAGGGTGGAGGCCATGATGACCTCGGTGAGTTCCGTGCGCGGCGGCCCGGTGAATACGGTGCCTGCCCAGCTTGTGGAACCGGGCGGGAAAACTGCGTTCACCCAGGTCATGGGCGTGGAAGCGGTGTTCTTCTACCGCCTAGACCCCGCCGAGGACGAGCGTCGGCAGCAAAGTGGCGCGGGGCGCTTGGACCGAATGCACCCGCTGGAGACGCTGCTGTCGCTTCCCGTCGGCATGCCGCTCCCGCTTGGCTCACTGGATCAGCATGAGAGGCGCGCGCTGCGCTCGCTTCCTGCCGGAGCAGCGGACCGGGACCGGAGGACGGTCACGCGGCGCGCGGTGCGCCCCTTGCAGGTGGATCTCGCAGTGGTGCCAGCCCCCGGCTGGCGACAGGGGCTGGAGAGAGCGGGACGGTTCGCCCCGTTCTGCCGTCGCGCCATGTTGCTCAGCCGCCGCCCCGCACGCCTGGACGAAGTCCTGGCGGAGGCCGACTTCTACGGCATCGGAGTTCTCATCGACACAGGCGACGAGATCGAGATGGCCCTGGAGCCCGAGACCTACCGGCCGCAGCGTCACACCGCGGCGGCATGGTGGTTCGTCGAGGAGTTGTATCAGCGGGTGCGCTGAGCTTCCGGCGCTTCGAGCGGGACAGGGACGGATTCGGGTGCGGCCAGGGCCCACCGGTTGAGTTGCTCGGGCACCTTGAAGGCGCCGGGCTGCCGCAGGGCGGCGTTCAGCAGTGGGTACTGATCGACGGCACGGCAGCATCGGTCGTGCCACCACTGTTCCTGTGCGATCCCCGCGGGGATCGCACAGAGATCGCGGAGCCAGCTCATGAGCACGGCAATGTTGTGGGCCGCGGCCTGGGCGGGCAGTGGCGAGTGGTTGCTGGTGAAGACGTCCAGGGAGCGGCCTTCGCAGGCGTAGCAGTCGCAGATCGGCGCAGGGGTGCCGCCGTATTTCTTCGCCAGGTTGTCCCCGAGGTAGAAGTCCATCAGTTCGGGGTGGAGTACGTGCGGTGCGGTGGGTCCGCCGCCCCCTTTCCTACTGGTCTGTGCCTTCTCTCCAGGAGCGACGACGTGCCGGAGGCTGCCGCTCGCACCGAAGGCGGTGAAGAGCGCGCCGGCCGCCAGTGCGCCGAAGGCGGCGAGGTCGGCGCGGACCAGGGCTGCGTCCGGGACCTGGGTGACCAGCATGCGCAGGTGGGAGACCGCCTTCGCATACCTGGCGAGCGGGTCCATCTGCCCGCCCAGCATGATCGCCTTGGGGCCTGAGGTCAGTTGGAGGTAGCCGATCAGCTGTTTGGTCGACTCCTCGTTCCGGAGCCAGGCCACGTCGATCGGCACCGCGAAGATCACCGAAGGGTCGTCGAGTTCCTTGATACGGAGGACGGCGGCACGCAGCGCGTCGGAGTCCTCGGCCTGGATGTATCCGGTCGGGGTGATCGGCGCGGTGACGCCGGCCGCGCGTTGCCGGGAGAGGGACACCTCCAGCGGGTCGTTGAGGAAGAACCCCTCCGCCTCGCTCTCGGGGAACGGGGACTCCTCGGTGGCGACTGCCTGTTCGTAGCAGGCGGGATCGGTGAGCAGGACGCCGTCGTGC
Organism: Streptomyces sp. NPDC051286; assembly: GCF_044455345.1. NCBI lineage: Bacteria > Bacillati > Actinomycetota > Actinomycetes > Kitasatosporales > Streptomycetaceae > Streptomyces > Streptomyces sp. NPDC051286. The sequence continues at coordinate 25,613 of NZ_JBITER010000028.1, forward strand.
CCGTCGTCCCGGCGCATCCGCTGTGCGGTCCGCATGGCGCCGTCGCCGCACAGAAGCAACCCGCTGAGGCTGGGAGCGATCTGCTCTGACACCTTTTTGACGAAGGTGGGGCGGGTCTGGATCAGCATGCGGCCGCGCAGAAGACCAATGCCGTCCGACGCGGCGTCGGATCCGGAGGGGCGGGGAGGGAGAGGGACAGCGGAAACGTCGGTCATGGACGGTCCTTCAATGCGACGGCAACGGTGACGTGCGGTGACCTTCGACGTACAAGTGCTGGAAGTCCTCCGGCAGCAACCGAGCGCAGGTTGCTGCCGATTCGAGAGTAAGCCCGTGCTCGTCGAGCAAAGTCCGTACGAGTGCCGGGACGGTCCGGGGCTGTTCACGGGGGATCTCGACAGGTTCGGCTGTGCGATAGCCGAGTGCGGACATCTCGATGACGAGTGTGCGGTGCTGCCACTCGGTCAACGCGTTCAGGTCCAGGGCGCGACGCAACAGAGCACTCATGGACACCCGCCAGGTCCGCTTGAGCTCCATGAGCCGTTGCAGATCGACGCCAGCCTTGAAGGCGTTCCGGATGTCCGCTGCTGGCATGAGGAGCTCCGCCGCGAAGCCATCGGCCTGCTTCTCCTGCTGAGGCCCGCTGCCGGGCTCCGCATGCATGATCAAATGGCCGATTTCATGGGCGACACTGAACCGGCAACGGTCGCCGGGCGCCCGGCCGTTGACCAAGAGTAGCGGGGGTTCCACGCCATCCCACTGGCTGACAGCGTCCAGGAGGTCGCTGCCAAGATCGCGGACGGTCACAAGGGCTCCGGCCTTCTCGACTGCCTCGATCACGTTCGGGACCGGTCCGGGGGCCAGTTTCCACGCTTTGCGTACTTCTCGGGCGGCGTCCTTCGGAGTCGTGAGCGTGTCCAGGGGAACGCGCAGAAAAGCAGAAGCCGTACCACGAGAGGTCTTCGTAGCCGATGCGATTCCCGACAACTGGATACGCGTCAAGGCAAGTTGAGCATGCACCTGGCGCAGCGCAGGAGCGGAAAGGGCGGCCTTCTTGCGGTGATGGATCAGCCCGACGCCCACTCCTCCCATCTGCGGATCCAGGCAGAGCAAATCTTCCGGGTAGCCGAGCGCGGTCGCGTACCACTCCAGCCGGTCGTCGCCGACGGTGAGCCGCCCGGACTCCGCCCGACTCACGTATCCCTGCGAAACCGCCGTCGCGCCCAGAGGCGAGGCCTTGGTCATGGCCGCGGAGACCTCGACCTGCGTGAGTCCGCGGGACTCACGCAGCAGGACGAGCATCCCGGGATGAGCTTGCCTGCCGACCATGACTTCACCTCCTCCGACCTCAATCTGAACCTCAGAATAGCACCTCGAAATATTCCGCACTTGGTGCGGCCGACGGTTGCGCGAGGAAAAGTCCGTTCACGCAGGTCGGAAGGGGGCTGCGGCTGTTCAGCTCTCCGGGGTCGCCGATGGCAATCTGCGGCCTGGGCCGCGTCGCCGGGGCAGGCGCACCACCGTGGCGTCGAGGGCGTCCTCCTGCTCCCGGCGGACGCTCTCCGCCTCGACCGATAGCTCTACGACGGTCCTGCGCAGGAACGCGGTCAACTGTCGTTCCTCTGCGAGCTGTCGCTTCGTCTCCTTCAGTTCCTCGACTGCGGCCGTGTACCGTTCCGCGAGTTCCTGAGCCGCAGTGGGGACACGGTCTTGCGCCTTGGCTCGGAGCCGGAACTCGTCGACCAGATCCTGGTGATGCGGGTAGACCACGTCCCGGCGCAGTCCCGACTCGACGATGAGTTCGGTGGCGGTCAGCTTGCCGGAGGCCGAGCGCAGGGGTGTGCCAGCCAGCAGCCGTTCGGCCGCCGCTTTGATCGCGGCGGCGTCTCTGTCCCGGTCCCGAGGTCTACGCCCCATCGAGCTGCTCCTTTCCTGCGGGTTCCTGCCGGCGGTTTCCGCGCCGTCCCCGTTCATGTGCGGTGATCACCGCGCGCGCCTGGGCGGCCTTCGCCGCCTCCCGGTCCCTCAGCGGCCTCGGCGACAGCGGGTCGGCTGCGGCGGCCTCGTGCCGGGCGAGCTCTCTCTTCTTGTCCCCGATGTCGCGGTCGGTGTAGGCCAGGTTGACGCATGCGGTGCGGCAGAGCGGCTCATCCGGTCCCTGCACATCCACTCCGGCCGCCTCCCTTTCCTCTCGGCACCCCGCGGTCTCGTATCGCCACACGCAGGTCATGCCCTGCCCGTGATGGATGTCGGGATGCTTGCTGGACAGCAGACGTCGGGCGTTGTCGGCCTGAATGACGACGCGGCCCGCGAACACGGCCGCAGACTTGCGGACCCGGTGCCGGTACTCCCGTGCGGACGGGCCGCTGACATGTTCACCCTCGTCGAGCGCCCGCAGGTCCTCGTCCACCTGCTCGCTGACCATCTCAAGTTCCTCGAGGGCAAGGTCCTCCATCCAGCTGGTGTCGGCGTCTCCGGCGTAACCGAGTGTCACCTTGGCCCGGACATGCCCGTACTGCGCTTGCGCCGCTGCGAGGCCGCCCGGGCGTCGCACCACGAAGTAGGCGAGCGTGCGGCGGAAGCGTGCCGCGTGGATGTCCTTCGTCGGGTCGGGCGGAATGGCCGGATCGTCCCGGCCGGAGAACTGGGTGTTCACCCAGGCCATGAACTCCCGGATGTCGTCGTTCATCGTGCCCGACGGCTTGGACTGCTTCCGTCGTGAGCGGACCGTGGTGGTGCGTTGCCGACTCGGTGGGAAAAGCAACTCGGCGCCGGAGAGTGACTCCAGCATCTTCACGGCGGGGGCGACCGCGCCGACCACGGCCCACGGCCGTTCCTCCGTCTCCTCCGGATCGGGGGCGGGATCGTGCTCGGAGCCTTTGCTCCGCCGTCCGACCAGGACGGGTCCGCCGTGCTCGTCCTCGCGCAGGCACCCACGGCGCAACTGGAGGACTTCGCCACTGCGCATGCCGGAGAGGTAGGAGATCACGATGAAGCAGGCGGCCGTCAGGTAGCGCACCAGCTGGTTGATCTCGCGCACGCCGATCGGGCGGTCGCGCCACGGGGCGCCCTGGAAGGTGCCGGTGATCGGGCCGAGGAAGTAGGCGTCGGATTCCAGTTCAAGGCCGTACTCATCGGCCATAGACAGCAGCAGGCCGTCATACGGCTTCACATAGGGTCCGGCGGTCGCCACCATGCGGGCAATGTGCTGGTGATCCACTCCGAGCTGACCGCCGTGGCGCTCGCGGCGTTTCGTGCCGGGCAGTCCGCGGCCCGCGCGTTGCAGCTCGGCTACGTAGCCCCTGAGGCGCTCCTTCAAGGGGCTGGAGCCGAACCGGTCGCGTGCTGCCAGGGTCGCCGGATGCCGCCCGTCCAAGAGCAGCCGTGCTTCCCGGGCCGCGTCGCGAATGTCGGGCCCGAAGTCATCGACCATCCGAAGCGCCCACGCCAGCAAGGCATCCATGGTGGTGGGATCGATGCGCGGCGTCTTGTTGTACCGGCTCTGAACCCGCTTGACGCCGACCAGGTCATCCGTCGAAGCGGTACCCCAGGGCCTGCGGCGCGGGAGGCGGTGTTCCTCGGGCAGCGCCTCCCGGTAGCCCCAGACGACCCGGACCGCGTGCAGCAGGCGCCTCTTGTCCTCGGCGGAGTTGGCCAGGGCAAGTACGTGGGTCTTGTACAGGCCCAGATCGCGGCTGCTGACATCGCACAAGCGCGTGAACCCGCGGGCATCCAGCCACGCGGCGAACACCGACATGGACATGATCCATTTGTGGATCGTCAGGACCTCGGGCTGCTCGTCGATCAGTGCCGGCCGGAGCTGAGCGGGCCAGTTGCTGTTCAGCGCGACCCATGCGCATGTCATGAAGGCTTCCCGCAAGGAGTCGGGCATCAGGCGCGGCCAGTTCTCGCTGACCGGGCACAACTGATCGTCGAGCAGCCCCGGGCCCAGGCGCCAGACCGGATCACCGAACCGGGACAGCGTGGCCTTGTCCGTAGAGTCGCGGAGCGGTCGGTGAGCCAGGACCACGGTGTCCGGTCCCGGCAGAAGGGCTGCCCCGGCCGAGGCGCCGGACGTCGACACGGTGGTCATCGCAGGTCCATCCTTCCGCTGATGAGGTCATCCACGAGCGCCCGCTCGGCGGCCGTGACACGGTCCCGGGCATTGGAGCGCTCGGCCAGGGTGTAGTGCCCCAGCAGGTTGGACAGACGAGCGAATGTCTCGGCGTGAAGGTGGGCCCACAGGCGCGGATCGAGGTCGCGCTTCAGATGCTTGAGGCGACCGTGCGCCTCGACCTGGACCGGCAGTTGGTGGGGCAGCGCACGTGCGTTCTCGCAGCGCAGGCAGTCATCGAGGAACGAGGCGCCGCACGGCTTTCCGGGCCCCGTGAACGGGCTGTCCTCCGGGGCCGTACAGCCCACCAGCACCGTGTCCTGCTCACCCGAGATCAGCTGGGCGAGAGTCTTCGTGTCCACGCCGATATCAACTGCGGCCTGCTCCGGAGCCTCGGCCGCGTGCACAAGGAAAGCGTCCGTCAGCACAGGAATCTCCTGCACCACCCGCGCCTTGGCGACCTCCTCATCCAGCGCTTCGCGCATGACCGTGCGCCCGCGCTGGACCGCCGGTCGGCTCGTCCGCAGATAGTTCTGGTACGTCTCCCTGGTGTGTGCCACGGGTCGTCCCCCGCGTTCCAGCGCCGCCCGCCGAAGCCGGTGCACATTGACCGACAGCCCCTGGCCCTCTGGCTCTTCGGCCTCCTCCTTCCCTCCGTCCTGTCCGGTCGCCGCATGATCGTCGGGGAGTTCGCCGGGTGCCCCACCCACTCCCTCGCCCTCGGGGCGGTCGGCTCTCTTCTCCGGGCTGAAGCCGTGCCCTGCAGCCCAGGCCACGATCCCGCTCCGATGGGTGCCGTGCCCCCACGCGAGACCTCCCTTAGCGCGGACTTTCGGGTAACAGAAAGCGTGTGTCTCTCCACCGAGGCTTCTTGCAAACTCCGTCAGGTCCAGCAGCAGTTGGTAGACGCGGAAGGCGGAGCGGTACAGATGTTTGTCGCCGTCGTCCGTCTGCAGCACGTCGGCAAGTGATGCGGGCATGTCCTCCAACGGCTTCACCATGAACTCCAGCGACGGACCGCGACGGGGCTTCACCTCGTCCACCAGAGCCACTGCGGGCCCTCCAAGGCCACCGTCCGGCCGGAAGTGCGCCGCCGGCCATTCTCCGATCGTGCCGAAGTTCTCGCTGGTCAGATCGATGAGCATCAAGCAGAACGCCACTGTCTCCGTACGCGTCAGCGTCAGCCGGGACACGAGTCCAAAGACCCCGCCCAACGCCTGCACCCAGGAGGGGATCCCGCCCTGCGGCGACGACGGCGTCACCCGCCGCGGCACGTCCCCGGTCCGGTCGAGGGTGTCCAGCGCGCGGCCGAGCTTCTCAGCATGGTTGAAACGTCCCGGTGGGCCGAGGTCGCCACGGCGGTACGCGGCCAGGAGTTCCCGACCCTCCTGGATCCGGTCACGGGCGACGCGGATGTCGTGACGAACAGCGGTCATGAGCTCCTGGTGTTCGTCGTGACTGTACGGCTGCACCTTCGACTCGTACGCGGGCAGCCTCCCATGCAGCATCGCGTTCCGCGCTTCGGCCGGCAGTTCCCTGTCGGCGCGGAAGATGGCCCGCAGTCGCTCTGTGTGGCCCTTCTTGGAGCCCAGTGGGACGGCAAGCAAGCTCTCCTTGATGTGGACCGCAGTGATGTGCGTGGGCTGGTGCACCGGCGGGTCAACTTTCCCGAGATGCTTCGCCAGGAGCTGCACACCGTTCCAAAGGCCCTCGGCAGCACTGACCCGATTGACTCCGGAATCCGGTCCGGTGGCCCTCGCGAACGACCGGGCCAGCCACCGCTGAATGCCGGTACTGACCTGTAGTTTCGTGAAGTCGTAGACCTTGCTGCGCCGCCCCTTCTCTTCGACGAAGAAGACGCTGCACTCGTCCTCCGTGACAACGAGCCGCTCCGGTGACTGCCAGTTCCCTGGAGGAACGCTCGCCTTACGGCCCCTCCGGCTCACGCGTCGCCCTCCGGATCGTCGAGCAGCTCCCCGTCCTCAGGAACCGGGGACAGGACCAGCTCACTGTCCGCGGCGATCCTCCCCAGCAGGATGTCGACGGCCTCCCGCTGGTCACTGTCGACCAACACCATCAAGTAGTCGACTTCCAGCGCCGTGAAGGGCGCCAGGTACCAGTCCCTGGTGGTCTGCGGGTTGCGATGTCCGAGCATCGTGGCCAACTGGTACCAGATGTCGCCGAACTGCTCACGGAACGCATGCTTCTCGGCCTCGGTGAACCCCTGCAGGCGCTGCTCCCACACGGCGCTCAGGATCGAGTACCAGACCAGCGCGTAGGAGTGCCGTAGCATGTGCGGCCGGGCCCACAGGGGGCACTGGGCGGCCCGTCTCTCCCGCTCCTTCGCCTCCAGGTCATCGAACCCGGGCCATCGTGAGCGCGCCCACGCCTGGGCGACCCGGGAGTTGGCGGTGGCGAACGTGTTCTCCCAGCTGTGAGTCCTGTGCGGCATGCCATCGACACTCAGCCAGACGGCCAGCGGCTCCAGCCCGTCCTGCGTCTCCCGGAACAGCCGCAGCCGTTCCTCCGGCCCCTGGACGTCGAGAGACACGGTCGCGGAACCCCCGTGCGGAGTCCGTACTTTGAGTGTCCTCGACCGGGAATTGTGCCCGGTCACGATCACCAGGCCCGGCACCCGATCGTACCGGCCGGCCCGCTGCGCCCGCCCGATCGCCTCCGCCCGCGAGCCCTCCATCGGATCCATGTAACCTGCCACGGCTTTCACAACCGCCCGCGGAATCCGGTAGTTACGTCCATGGCGGCGCCCCTTGGCGCAGGACTGCGACAGCCACGCCTTCGGGTACCTGTTCGTCACAGGAGCCGACGGCAGCTCGACGTCCAGGACGCTCGCCCACTCCTCAAGCCGCAGCCCCGTACCCCACAGCCCCTCGACGAACGCCGTGTTGCGGTCCTCGTTGAAGCCGTGCCAGTTCTCCGGGCGCAGGCCGTCGAACCCGTAGCCCCTCAGCCCCACGTCCTTCCACTGCTCGAAAGCCTTGCGCAGCAGCCACTTCACCTGCCGTCGAGGCGCTCCGGCCGGACGGGAAGGATCCCGCCGCCCCGTCCCCTGCCCGAAGCCGCCACCGGACTGGACGGACTGGGAAGGAATCGGATTGAAGACCTCGTACTCGCCACAGGCCCACCCGTAGAACCTCTTCAGCCCCGCCCTGTCGGTGTCGAACGACGTCCCCTCCACCCGCCAGTAATTGCGGGCATCAGCCATCCGCCAGTGCTTGAAGTCCGTGTAGTCACGCTTGCTCGCCTCGTACCAGAGCCGCCCCCGCTGCTCCAGGAAGTTCAGCCAGACGACGAGTGCGTACGCGTACCGGCGCCACGTGGTCCGCTGCTTGGATACGATCTCGTCAGCACGGAAGAAGAGATTGATCCACGGATCCGCGCCGTGCCGCTTCGACCAGATGATCGGCGTGCCGTCCCGAGCACCGTTCTCGCGTGCTCTTTCGTGTACGTCGCCCAGCTGTCCCAGATCCACGTCGCTCGCAGGGACAGGGAAGTCCCGGCTGAGGTCGTAGAACTCGACAGCCCATGAGCCCTCGGGCTCCTCCATGCAGATTCCTCCGCGCCGATGTCCGAGTCAAAAACCGACAGTGCCTCAGACAGTAGAGAAGGCCGGGCGATTCGAGCTGGAACAGCCCTATGGTCTGGCTCTCCTGAATGAGTTTGAACGCGAAGACGTCGTCGAGCGGCACCTGCCGTGGATCGTCCAGATCGATACGGTTGCCGGTCACCCGCTCGATATCGGCGACGGCGTGGGCCATCGCGGACTGCATCCGCACGCCCAGAACGTCCAGTTTGATGTTGCCCAGTGCCTCGATCTCCTCCTTGGCCGCCATCGCCATCGGATAGTTGCCCTGGGGGGTGGGCTGCACGGGCAGCCGGTCCAGGAGCGTCGCGTCGCTGATGATCACTCCGCAGGGGTGCATGGCCATGCCGTGAACCAGGGAGTCGAGGCCTTCGGCGAGCTCCCACAACGGCCCGTACCGCTTCGCTTCGGCCGCCAGTTGACGCAGTTCAGGCAGTTCGGCGAGTGCGCTGGTGATGTCCGACGCCCGCAAGTGCGGGAAGCTCTTGGCGATCCGGTCGACGTCCGCCGGTGCGATCCCCAGCGCGAGGCCGGTGTCCCTCAGCGCCCGGCGGGCCCGGTAGGTCTCGGGCATCGCGGTGACCGCCACCCGCTCGGTGCCGAACCGGGCGAAGATCGCGTCGTAGCATTCCAGCCTTCTGGCGGACTCCACGTCGATGTCGATGTCGGGCAGCGACGCCCGTCGCACGCTCAGGAAGCGTTCGAACAGCAGGTGGTGATCGAGCGGGTTGGCCGTGGCGATGCCCAGCGCGTGGCAGACCATCGAACCGGCGCCCGAGCCGCGGGCCGCGACCCGGATGCCCAGCTCCCGGATGTCGGCCACGACCTGGCCGACGGCAAGGAAGTACGAGTCGTAGTTCAGCTCGGAGATCACGCCGAGCTCTTCGTCCAGCCGGTCGAGCGCCGCCCGGTCACGGTCCAGGCCGCGCCGGACCATGCCGGCCTCGCACTGGCGACGCAGAAACTGTGCCGCGCCGCCCGTTCCCGGCTCGACTCCGAGCACTGCCGGTTCCGGGAAGTGCGGTGTGCCCAGCCCCAGGTCCGCCTTGGGATCGACGGAGCACTCGGCCGCCGTGGCAGCGGTGTCCGCCAGCAAGCGGGCTGCCCGCCGGGCGTCCGCTCCGGCACACTCGGCGATCAACTGCGCGATGCGCGCCATCGCTGCTTCGTCCTTGAGCCAGCGCTGCCCGCTGTCCAGGCGGCGCCGGTCGATAGGGCGCAGCAGCCGCGCGGCATCAAGGACGTCGGCGAGCCGGTGCTGCTCCGGGTCGGCATAGCGGACGGCGTTGGAGAGCACGACGGTGGTGTCGGTACGGTCCCCCAGCGCCAGGGTGCGGGCGGCCAGCCGCAGCGATCCCGGGCCCGTACCGGCCCGCCTGTGCAGGACAGCCTCCAGCCGTACGCCGCTGCCGAAGATCTCCCGCCACGGAGCCAGCAGCTTCGCCGCGACGTCCTCCCGGCCTGCCGTCAGTGCCCGTACCGGCTCCGAGAGCGGTCCGAGCAGCACGATCAGACCGGGACCGCCGTACTCACGCAGCGCCTCCCACGGCACCATCACCGGGGCCTCGCCGCCTGCCGTGCCCACGTGCGCGGCCGACGTGATGCGGCACAGCCGTGCCCATCCCGTCCGGTTCCGCGCGAGCAGCACCACTCGCAGGGGCGGCTCGACGACGTGGGCGCCACCGCGCGCCGGGGTGCGGCGGCGCTGCGCCGGAGGAGGAGGTGCGATGGCCTCCACGGCCAGATCGATGCCGAAGATCGGCCGGATGCCGGCTCCGGTACAGGCCTTCGCGAACCGTACGGCACCGGTGACGGTGTCCCGGTCGGTGAGCGCGAGCGCCGTCGTGCCGCGCTCAGCCGCCCGCCGGACGAGGTGTTCGGGATGGGCGGCGCCGTAGCGGGCGGAGTATCCGGACGCGACGTGCAGATGGGCGTAACCCGCCATGCCGCACCTCCATCACTTCACCCCATTTGAGCCTTTCGCCCGATAAATTCATCGTACACTCGTTCGATTACTCTAACCCCCATCAACCTCGGACGATGATGTGATTCGAACGCGTGACCTATTCCGTGGCATTCCACACAGCGGCCCACCACGACTCCGCCAGGACTCACCGTCACCACGAGGAACTCTTCGCCCCCAAGGGGCCGGCAGGAAAGCCAGCAGCGTGCCGCGCAGCAATCCGCGCCAGGGCGATTTCGACGCCCTCGCCCTCCCAGCCCTGCTGGGTGCGCCACAGGACCTGGATCCCGAAGACGTCGTGGACGGTGGCCGCCGACCAGTCCTCGGCCGGGGGCCCGGCCAGAACGAGGCAGAGGCGGTCGGCAGGCTTGGGCAGCGTGTGGTTGATCTCGATGAGGCGGACCGCTCCCGCGCGGAGGTCGGCGTACGTGGCGAGACCGGCACCGAGCACCTCGTACAGCAGGTGACCGTCCTCGGTCACGCACTCGACGTCGGCGACCGAGGAGTCGGACCTCGGCTGCCGGTCGGCTCGCAGGAGAGCCGCCATCAGTTCGAAGCGCACCGCGTCATGGCCTGCACCACCACCGCCGGTGCACCAAAGTGCCTTCGCGCAGCACTGTCACTGACATGCCATACGATGCGCACATCTGTTCACCACCCTTCCGTTTGAGGATGCCCACGTCATGTCTCTCGGTGTCACATCCCGTTCCCTGCGCGGTATATCCGCTGCCGTAGCCCTGATCTCGGTCGGAGCGGTGGGATGCTCCGAAGCCCTCGACAGCGCAAAGACCGGCGCCAAGAAAGTGGTTCGCCAGCGATCGGTCTTCTCGCTCGCGATCGGCGACTGCTACAACCCGAACAACGAGGCGCCCAAGAGCGAGGAGTTCAGCGTCGAGGTCGTGCCGTGCAAGGAACCGCACAAGGGCCAGGTTGTCGGTGACTTCAAGATCGACGGGCAGTCGGCGTACCCCGGCGAGGACAAAACCGCACAGATCGCCGACGAACGATGCCCGGTCGAGGCGCAGAAGTTCACCCCCGACGCCTGGGCCCTGCCCAAGGGCGTCGACGTCTACTACTACTCCCCCACCAAGGAGAGCTGGGCGACCGGCGACCGGGCCGTGAGCTGCACGTACACCAAGGAAGCCGGCACGTTCTCCGGTTCGTTGAAGAGCAAGCCCCTGAACGCCGACCAGCTCGCGTACCTGAAGGGTTCGAACGCCGTCTACGAGGCCCTGTGGACGAACCAGCCCGAAGCAGAGCATGTCGAGGACGACTTCGCCGGCTACAAAAAGCAGGCCAAAGCCGTTACCGCCGCGCTCGGCACCCACCTCACGGCCTTGAAGAGCATTCAGCAGCCGGAGACCGTCAAGCTCCGTGCACGGTTGGAGGAGACCGCCGGTGCGTGGGAAAAGGCCGCCTCGGCCGGTGACACGGACGCCTTCTACCTCGCCTACGACAAGGCCTTCGCCGGTATCGACCCGGGCAAGACGCTCGCCGCCCGCAAGGAACTGAAGCTCGCCACCACCGTCCCGGCCGACGAAGCCGAGGTCTGGGCCGGCTGACCCTGTCGGATCACGTCGTCCGGCCGGGCCCCGGCCGGACGACGGGGGCACTGAGGCGGCCGAGCGCTTCCGGAGTCAACTGCGGGAGCACTGGCCGAGGCTGAGTCAGCGGCGAACGCGGGCCAAGCCGGGGGCTGCGGCCGTCGTTCCCGACTCGGCTCTTCGCCGAGCACGATCGTCCGCGTTCGCCACGCGCTCACGCTTCTGCGGCGGCAACCTCGGCGGCGAGCACGGGTCGTGTGCCGAGGTCGGGGCCATCCCCGGCGCGGCCCCGGTGGACCCCATCAACGCACTTCCGCCCAGACCGTTTTGGTGAACGCGTCGCGTGGCCGATGTGGGCGACCGGCTCGCTGCCGGCGGTCTCGCAACTGCCCGCGGCAGGTCGTCTGCGCCGGCACGGGCGCACAACTGACGGACCCGCCGGGCGGGCCGACGTACCAAGCCCGCCCGGCACACTCACGTCCGTCCGGCGATTGAGGACGGAGTGACCGCCGGACGCCTCCGGCTTCACCGCACCGGCCAGATAGCACACAAGGTCGACTTCAGGACGCACATACGATCACACTGTTTCGCCCTCACCCCGTTCACCTAGGAGCCGCACCACGTCGGTTCCGTCTGCGAACACACCGTGCGACCGGGCGGTCGGCAATGGACGAGGACTTGACCTGTCCGGTATTCGCTGTTGATTTACCTCAATTTCCGTTCCGTCCAATGACTTTGATGGGCATCATCGAATTGGTGGAAAAGTCGGGCCCTCGATGCCCGCACGGAGTGGAGGAGGTGCGGAGTGCGCAATCGGGTGCGCGCAAGGGACGGGCGGCATCTGACGGTGGAGCGTCTGGGCGACCCGCGAGGGAGACCGGTCTTCCTGCTCCACGGAATGCCCGGCAGCCGGCTCGGTCCGGCGCCGCGCGGCATGGTGCTGTACCAGCGCAAGACACAGCTCATCACCTATGACCGGCCGGGCTACGGCGGCTCCGACCGGCTGGCGGGCCGCTGCGTGGCGGACGTCGTGGACGATGTGCGGGCCATCGCGGACTCGCTCGGGCTGGAACGGTTCGCCGTGGTGGGCCGTTCCGGCGGCGCCCCGCATGCTCTGGCCTGCGCCGCACTGATGCCGGACCGGGTCACCCGTACCGCCGCTCTGGTCGGGCTCGCCCCCCGGGGCGCGGACGGACTGGACTGGTTCGACGGGATGGCCGCCTCCAATGTGCTGGCGTACTCCACGGCGGTGGCCGACCCGGACGGGCTCGCGGAGTCCTTCATCTCCAGGTCGGAAGTGATCAGACAGGATCCGGTCAAGCTCCTCGACGATCTCCGCCGGGAGCTGACCGACTCCGACCGGGTCATCGTCAACGACGCTGGAATCCGTTCCATGCTGCTGCGCAACTACAGTGAGGGGCTGCGCACTTCGGCGTACGGATGGATCGACGACGCGATCGCGCTCTGCAACCCATGGGGCTTCGATCCGGCGGACATCACCGGCCCCGTGATGCTGTGGCACGGCGAGAAGGACGTCTTCTCACCGGTTGGGCACTCCCGCTGGCTGGCCGGGCAGATCCCGGGCGCCACCGCAGTTCTGGAGCCGGCGGCGGCGCACTTCGATGCGCTGTCCGTGCTCCCTGTCGTCCTCAACTGGCTGTTGGAGGAGCAGGCCACCGCCGCCCCCTCGGAGGGCTGACCCAGGCCGGGCCCGCCATCGGCGGGCCCGGTCGGCTCAGATCGTGATCGGTTCCAGTTCGCGCTGGAACCGGCTGTCCTCCCGGGCGATCCGGGTCAGCGGATGCTCGTCGCCGAGCTGTCGGGTCAGCTCTTCGACCACTTCCGCCCGCACCTGCAACGCCTCGTCCTTGCGCCCCATCGCATCGAGTGTGACCGCCATGTTCGACGTCATGGCGAGCGTCTCCGGATGGTGCGCCCCGATGGCCTCCCGAAGCTGCGCGGACACCTGACGCTCCGTCGACAGCACGATGTCGAGGTCGCCGAGGTCCACGGTTGCGTTGGCCAGATTCATGACGCAGAACAGGGTGTGCGGATGCTCGCGTCCGAACACCTCGCGCATCGAGGCGACCACCCGCTTCAGCAGCTTCTCCGCCACCTCCGCCGCACCGGCCCCCGAGAGATAGACACCGAGGTTGTTCTGGGCAGCCAGGGTGTACGGGTGTTTCTCCCCCGGGACCTTCATGTACTGGTCGGCGACCTCCTGTGCGGTGTCCCTCGCCTCGATCGCCTCACCGGCCGCGAACAGGTCGGCCGCCATGTTGAGATCACAGGCCAGCGATTCGGGGTTGGCCGAGGTGTACTTGGCCCGGTACCTGGCGCGGGTGGCCACCGTCAGTCTGCGGGCGTCCTCCAGCCGGCCCGCCCTGCGCAGCGAGACCGCGAGGCTCTTCGCCGCACTCAGCGTGCCGGGGAAGGTACGCCCGAGATGTGACTTGTAGCTGTCGTAGGTGCGGCTGAGCAGACCGACGGAGTCCTCGTACCGTCCCACGTCCCGCAGATCGCGGGCCAGGTTCATGGCGGACGACAGGCTGTACGGGTGGTTCGGGCCGAGCACCTCGGTGCGCCGGTCGTACACGTCCTGATCGATCTCCCTGGCCCTGGCGTACTGCCCGACGAGGCGCAGGTTCAGAGCCAGGTTGTTGGCCGCCGCAAGCGTCCTGGGGTGTGAGTCGTGGAAGATCTGGCTGAATCCCTCGGTCGCTTCGGTCGCCAGCTCGATCGCCCGGCTGTAGTCGCCGAGGGTGCCGAGGTCCGTCGCGAGGCTGCTGGTGGTCATGTACGTGTGCGGGTGCTCCGAACCCAGTACCTCCCGCTGCCGGGCGAGGGTGATCTCGTCGAGTTCCTTCGCCTCCACATAACGGCCGCGCGAGCGGTAGATGTTGGAGAGGTGGAAGCAGAGGTAGAGGTACTGGAGATCCCGCTCGCCGAGCATCTCCTCCCATGCCTCGCGCAGTTCGGCGCCGAGGGTGCCCGCCGTCCTGAAGTCACCACGCTTCCACAGGTAGCGCACCCGGTCGATCAGGAGCCTGCGGGTCTCGGGTTCCCTGCAGTTGCGCGCATCGGACGGGCCGAGGTGCGGCCATATGGTCGCGAACCGCGGCCAGGTCGCCGGGTTGTCGATCGGCTCGTCGTCATCGGGCCGGGCGCCCGCCAGAATGCGGTGGACGACATGCCGGGCGTCACGCTGCTCCTCCTCGCTGAGCTGCGCCCGGATGACGGCCTGGACGAGGCGGTGCACCTGGATGGAGTTGGAGACCTGGTCGACCTTGGCGAGGGCGAACCGGCCGATCTCCCGGATGACCCGGCCGAGCACCAGCTTCTCCTGGAGCGAGGGATCGTACGGCTTCAGCGCCTCGATCATCTCCTTGCTGTACAGGAGGTTGGCGTTGATCGGCTCGGGGGCGAAGAAGGCGCAGAGCTGCAGCAGCCGCACGGCGGCGGGCGAGCGCTCCTTGAGGCGCTGGATGGAGATGTTCCAGGTGGCGGCGACGGGTTCCGGGTAGCCCGCGGGCTGGTTGAGGGCCAGGACCTGAGGGGCCTGCTGGGCGAGCTGTTCGAGATAGGCGTCGATGGGCGTGGCGGTCTCCGCGATCCAGGCCGCCGCCTGTTCCACTGCGAGCGGGAGGTCACCGACAGCGGTGGCCACCTGCGCGGCGTCCTCGACGCTCAGCCCCGGGGCGCGGCGCTGGAGGTGCTCGATGGACTCCTCCCGCAGGAAGACGTCGACAGGCAGTGCGTCGCCGTGCTGGGACCAGGTCTGGTTCCTGGAGGTGACCAGGATGTGACCGGAGCCGCCCTGCGGGAAGTAGCGCCGGAGCCGTTCGGGGTCGTCGGCATTGTCGAAGACCAGCAGCCAGCGGTCCGACGGAACTCCGCGGCGCAGCAGGTCGACAGCCTCCTGGGAGGCCGCGGCCATGTCGTCGCCGCCCTGGGCGCCGAGCCGGACCCCGAGTTCGGCGAGGCTGGCCACCACGTCGTCGGTCTGCTCGGACGATATCCACCACACCAGGTCGTAGTCGGCCATGAAGCGGTGCACATACTCGAGAGCGACCTGGGTCTTGCCGACGCCGCCGAGCCCGTACAGCGTCTGCGGCTGGGGAAGCACGACGGCCATGCCGCCGCCGAGCTGGTCGCGCATCCGTTCCAGGACCAGGGAGCGCCCGGTGAAGCCGGGGTTGCGGGGTGGTGCGTTCCAGATCTTCGGCACGGTGCCGGGGAAGCGGGGCCCGGGCGCGACCCCGTCGACGAGCTGCACCGGGCGGTCCAGGGCACGCATCAGCGCCGCGGTGGCGTGCACCTCGTCGAGCCGGAAGAGGTCGACGGGGTTGCGGTCGATGTAGGGCGCGGAGAGGCGTACGTCCCCGACCCTGAGAGGCAGCAGCTGACGCCTGCCGCCGCCCGGGTCCTCGGCGACCGCCCTCTCCCACAGACTCACGGCTCGCTGGGACTTGAGATAGGCGCTGGAGAGCAGGACGACGGTACGGGTGGCGGTCTCGGCCGCGAGTTGCGCCGGGTCGGCCTCGCCGGGTTCGGCGGAGACATCTCGCGGGACGACGCGGAATCCGGCCCGGGTGAGGACCGACTCGATCCAGTCGGCCCACATCCGGTTCTCCGCCACATAGTTGAGGAAGAGATCGGCGGGCAGCGCGGGCCTGCGCCGGGTGAAGGCATCGCGGATGCGGAGCCGTACCTCTTCCCCCACGGGGGGCATCGAGGTGATCTGCCGGTCGGTGATGACGGCGGTGAGCCGCTCGAAGGCGGAGAGCAGCGAGTTGGTCAGACCTGCCTCGTCGCCGAAGGTGGCCAGCGTCTCCTCGTACGCGTAGTAGGGACGGTACGGAATCTCCACCGCTCCCCAGTAGGCGGTGAGTTCGTCACCGGACAGGTCCCGGGGCAGCCGGTCGAACTTCAGCCGGGCCAGCGCGCGGCCCGCGTCGGCCTTCTCCTTCTCGCCCTCGTCGATGCGCATCGGGACGGGGAAGATCGAGATGGGGCGGCCGGTGTAGCGCTCGGAGATCTGCCGGGCGACGGATGCCGCGCCGTCGATGGACTGATCGCTGAGAGTGAAGCAGTCGACGAGCAGGTCCGGAAGGTGGACGGTGCAGATGTCGGCGATGTCGCTGAGACCGGTCCGGCTGTCGATGAGGACGTAGTCGTAGTTGGCCTTCATGTCGTCGCGCAGGGCGTCGAAGAAGTGCCCGCCGCCGAGCCGGTCATAGAAGTTGTCCCAGTCGAAGGTGGAGACGGTTGCGGAGTATTCGCGGTTCTGGCGCCCGGCGGAAACGAAGTCGAGGGTGCCCCCCTGCGGGAACTCCCAGCCGAGCGCCTCCGGGGCGAGGGAGACGGCGTGCGGCTGGATGCGGGCGTAGTCGCGGTGCCAGTCGTCGGCACGCTGGACCGGGCTGGTGGCGGCCCAGGCGTACTCGGTGATCAGGTCGATGACGCCGGTGGTCGCGCCGAGTGTCGACGGGTCGAGGAAGGGATGGAAGAACCGGTGGAGTCCGGGCGCCTCCAGGTCCCAGTCGACGGCCAGTACCCGTTTGCCGTTGGCAGCCAGGATCCAGGCGGTGTTGGCCAGGGCCATCGTGCGCCCGGTACCGCCTTTGTACGAGTAGAAAGTGACGATGCGTCCGTCACGCCCGGCCGTCATACGTCCTCCGCATCCGTCGCAGGGTCGTGCATGTCCGGTATGAACTGCGTGTTCCCCATGGGCCCCATCAGTCGTGTTCGTTCAGTGTGACCGCCGCCCGCCGCCGGCGGATAGACCGCCGCGTGGCGCAGATACTGCTGGGCCGCCGCCTCCACCACCTGGGGCAGCACCTGTCCGAAGGCATCCATGCTGGGCACTCCCCTTGCCGCGGCGCGGCAATACGCACGCCCCTGGCGAATCTTGGACGGCATGGTCTGTTCGAGTTTCTCGGTCAGCTCCGCCTCGGCGGCTCTGCTCTGGGGGTCCTCGCGGTTCCAGGGCACCACCATGGTCACCCACGGGCGGTTCTCGGCGTCGAAGGCCGCGAGTCTGCGGCGTCGGTCCTCGTCCATCAGCGCCCATCGGTCGACAACCAGGATTTCCGGTCTGTTCGGTGGCCCCTTGCTCTCCGCGTGGCCGGACTCCTCGTCGAAGGAGGTGATGGTGGCCTGGTAGTTGAGGGAGCGCACCAGGTCCTCGGCGACATAGGCCAGGGGCCGCGCGGAGGCCGGGTGGTAGGGGTTCCAGTCGTGCGGGTTGTCGCCGTAGTAGTCGGCGTTGCGCCCCTCGGGCAGGTCGTGCCGGGTGGGAGCCGCGATGGTCACCTTCATCGGGCGGGGCGCACCGGCACCACTGCTCTGCGAGCCGAAGGCGCTGGGGGCCAGCCGGTAGTCGACGGGGCGACCCACTTCGATTCGGGCGGTGGCCGCGACGCTGACGATGCGTTTGGCGAGTTCGTAGACAGCCCGTTCGTACTCCTGGGCGAAGAGTCTGAGTTTGATCAGTCCGTAGAGCCCGTCACTGACGTAACGGTCCCCGAAATCACGGTGATTGAACTGCAGTCGCTCTGCGGGCCCGGGCAGCTGGTTCGGTGGAACCGGCACCCAGAGCGCGGGCACGATCGCTTCGGCGGGCTGATTGCTGCGGGCCCGGTGGGCGATGGCGCGCTGTTCGAAAGCGTGCCACTCCTTTCCGCACATCTCGCTGGCGAAGTAGCGCGGCGAGAAGAGCGGAACGAACACCCGGCAGGTGGCCAGCACGCTGCCGAGCCGTTCCGACCACCCCTCGCCGGACCGTATCTCCCGGTCCATGAACCCGGCGGAGGCACCCGCCGGGAGGTCGGTCATGGCCATTACATGGCCGCAGAGATCCTGAAACAGCCGCTCGACCCACATATCCGGGTCCGTTCCACCGCCGTACCCCGGTGTATGCGCATAGCTCAAGAAGAAGTACGGCCGATGGTCCGCCGCTCGCGGTTGCGTTGATGCGTGCACACGACCCCCGTCCTGTGTGAGCACTCGCATCCGAGGAGTGTAGGAAGAATGCGAGCGAATTCATCATTCCGGAGCGAACCCTGCTCCACCCCCATGACGTTCGGTCATTCAACGCTGCTTTTCAGTCATCCATCCTCACGCCCGGTCAATCAGGTTCTTGATCACAAGCAGTCTTGCAACTGTTCTTCCCGGATGTCCCCGTGTGTACCGCTGATCTCCTTTCTGACTCCGGCCAACAGCTGCTTTCCGTCGATGGTCAGTTCGGCCGCCGCTTCGAGCGTGTCAAGTGCCTGCGGCACCCCGTCCAGGAACCGTTGGTCGAAGAGACCCAGCCCCACCCGCTCATAGGTCATGGACAGCAGCCGGGAGAAGGGAACGGACTTTTCCTGCCAGGGCGTCCGATGCTCCCAGGCTCCGTCCGATGCGTACAGATCCGTGACATCCACGAGGGCCCTGAGCTTGGCCCGCCGGAATCCCCGGAGCAGACCGAGTGCCAGTTCCTCGGCATCCGTGTACACGCCGATCCCCAACGCCCCGTAGCCGTGTCGCCCCACAGCGGGGTGTCCGGTGGTGAGCGGCGTCAGCACGATCAGGCTGCCCGCCGCTTCGGCCGTCTGCCCGGGCACGACCGCCGTCAGCCGTTCCCAGGCCCCGGCGAGTCCCGCGCTCCACGCATCGGCCTCGGACTGCGCGAGCCGGGGAGCGACGGGCGTGTCGAAGCAGTCCCGGTACGGGTCGAGGTCGTCGAGTACGAAGCCGGGTGCCCCCCCGACACCCACGTGGCGCACCGGAAGCCAGCCGGGGTCTTCCGTCGACGCCCGCACGATCCGCCGTTCGGCGGCGTGCCCGGCCCGCCGGATCAGGAATCCGTCGTCGGTGGCGCGCACGAGGGCAGTGCCGTGCTCCCCCGGCCCGCCGATCCGCACCTCTCCGAGGGTGGGGAGGAAGATGCTGCCGTCCCGGTAGACGACGGGGACATCCCGTTCGAGTCCGGCGCGTACGGCGGCAGCAGCCACGGACGACGAGAGCCGCAGCACCGCCGGCCGGTCGGCACCCGGCCGGTCGTCGTACACGGCGTCCAGCACGTCGAGCAGCCAGGTGCGGGTGTAGGGATGGGCCAGTACACCGTCCAGGCCGTCGGCGCCCGCTTCCGTCCGGTCCAAGGCCTGCACCAGCTCCCAGGCCTCGTCCCAGCGCTCTCCGCCCCGGCCGTCGAGGTCCGCGTGGAGCCGGGCGAGCAGGGTCCGCGTCAGGTCCTGGTGCGCGGCGATCAGCTCCTGCGGCTCCGCGACCGCGGCCGACTCGGTTTCCGCGGCCGTCCGCACCTCGATGCCGCGCACCAGTGCTTCGAGATCCGCGCAGTACACCGAGGGGTTGTCGAATCCGCGGTCCGACCGGTAGCGGTGCGTGTAGAGCCCCCCGCCGCACGAACGTACGACGGGGCAACGGCGACAGGTCTCGCTGACCCCGGCCAGTCCGAGCTGCCGCGCCCGGACCCCGGGGTGCGCCGCGACCTCGTCGAAGGCATGGGTGAAGACGTCGAACCCGGTGGAGGCCGCGCCTTCATAGGCGCTCTTGAGCGAGTCCACCTGTTCCAGCTGCCCGTCGGTCTCGACGACGACGAGGTCGGTGGGGGCCAGGCCCAGGGACTCGGTGAGACTGGGCCCGCCGCTCAGGCTGGACAGGACCGAGGAGAAGAAACGCACCGGCACCGGCCGGCCCTGCTCCCTCCAGCGGTCGAAGATCGCGAGGAGCCAGTCGGCATAGGCCGTGGGTGATCCGTCCGGACGCGGCGGTGGCTGGTCCCAGGTGGCGTGCGGAAGGAGGAAGTCGATGAGCGGTGGATCGAGTTCGGCCAGGGCGTCGAACACCGCGTGTGGATCGTTCCGGAGGTCGACGGTGCACAGCAGGCCGAGGTTGAGGTGCCGGTAGCGCTCCTGGCGGAGAAGCTCGACGGCTCGCAGGACCAGGGGGTGGCTGGTGCGTCCGTCGGCAAAACGGCGGTGCCGGTCGTTGGCGGCCCGGTCACCGTCGAGCGAGATGCCGACCTTGACGCCGAACTCGTCGAAGAGGTCGAGGTAGCGCGGGCTGAGCTGCAGGCCGTTGGTGTGGATCCGTAGATCGAGATCGGCGATGCCGTTCAGCGCCGAGGTGAGTTCCTCGCAGACGCGGCGCAGACGCGCGGGGCCCGCCAGGAGAGGCTCCCCTCCGTGCAGGATCACTGACACGGAGGGCAGCGCATGCGTCAGGGCATGCTCGGCCAAGCGTTGAGCGGTCCAGGAAATAGCCTCATCAGAGATTGCCTTAGGGCGGGTACGCCAGCTCTGATCAGCATGTTCATAGACGTAACAATGATCGCAGGCAAGATCGCACCTGCTGTGCACTTTGAGCACAATTTCACGGAAGGGGACCAGGGGTCCTGTCATTCCGTCAGTCTAGCCACCTTACGGCGCGACTCAGAGAGCCGAGCTGAAGGTTGACGCCTTGGTGGAACGGCCGGTTGACGCGCTGAATACCCGATCGAGCTTCCTGGTGGCTTCGACGCCACGGGTGTCGATCTCGGCGAGCGGCACACGGCTCTTCGCATTGGCGAAGGATGAGGTGGATTCGTTGGTCTTCACGGCCGTCCTTGATGGGATTGTTCCGGACACTGAAACGCTTCCGGCTACTGCATAAATGCAGTGTCCGGCGGCACGACTTTACTCCGCTGACAGCGCTTGGCAAATGCCGACGTCGCACGAAACGCAGCTGTCACACAGCTTTACGCCAGACGGAACGTGACTCGACATTCCTCCGTCGGAGTGAGGAGAGAAAGCGCAGGCAGGAGCGGATGACACGAGCCGGTTCCGGAAGGTCGGCCGCTCCCCTCCGCCGGCCTGTGCGCGGGCCGACGGAGGGCCCCTGCACCAAGGACGGGTGATGCGCCACCGCGATTTCGGCGAAAAGTACGCGGATTTGACTTCAGGACAGATGCGCGATGCCGCGTGTTCACTTCCACTCCGTTCACCCGCCCGGCGTCACGTTCTGCCGGTTCCGTCCGCGAACGCCTCCCGTCGGCTGCCTCCGGCGAGAGAACGGGCGGGTCCTGCCGGACCTCAGTCGAGCGGGGCGTTGAGATCAGTCCTCGCCCCCTTCATGCAGTCCAGGACGCGCTCGTGCGTGTCACCTACGACATCGGTGACCCTGAGCCGCACGTACAACGCCTCGACGTCACGGACGAATCGCTTCGAGAAGGCACCCATCAGCACCGTTTCGTGTCCCCCGGTACCCACCAGGGGGAAGCCCGTCCCGAAGCGGACGATCTGGAAGTCCTGCGCGACGACGAGCCCGGCAGCTGTCAGTTCGGTCACGGCCTCGTCGAGATCGACCCACCGCGCGCCGGCGGAGTCGGCCTGCCCGGTCAGGACCAGGCGGCAGTCCCAGGCATCGATCACGGCAAGGTGTTGCCCGCCGTTGAGCACGCCGACGCGCCACGCGGACGCGTCCTCCCTCAGATGCCCCTTCTGCCAGGATCCGCGCCAGCCCAGGTACGGACGCACCGTGCGGGCGTACTGCGCCCTGGCCAGGACCGCGCCGCCGGCGACGGCCAGCAGACTGCCCAGGGCGTCCATGTCGAGCAGGTGCAGGCGCCACGGCCATTCGGTCTGCGCCTCGGTTGTGATGTTGGACCGGATCACTTCCCAGAGAAGGATCGCCGTGAGCAGCGCGAGCAGCACAAGGGGTGTGGTGAACAGCAGTGGGCTTCGCCGGATCCTTCGTTGGGCACCGGTCGGCGAATGAACGTCGTCCTCGTTCGTTTCCGGCACGTTCGCTCCCCCGGCGAGAGGCGAGACCTGGACGCACCCTGTGTGGTAACTCGCCTGCAACAACAGTAAGTTGACCAACCATGCCACAGCTTCTCGGATCGCACGAGAGCGACCGGATCCGGACCCGGTGAAGCAGCCGGCGTCCGGGGCACCATTGCAGTGTCCGGGCGGGCGACCTTACTCTCGTGCACCCGGTCGGCCTCCGCCCACGCACGCGTGCGCCCCGGGCACCGCACAGGGGGCCTTCCAGACCTTCGGCCGGACCGGACAGGCCATCCGCCTGGCTGAACGAGCATGCCCAAAACTGCAGACGGGGTGAACATGACGGCGATTCCCGGACCGCTTCAGTCCATGGTCTTCAGGAGCGAGGACCTCCCGGCGCTCTTCCACCACACGGACGCCATCGCCATCGCACGCCAGCGGGAGGCGGTCAATACGACCCGCAGCCAGCTGATCCTGCTCGTGGCGGGTGCCGTGCCGGCGGCCCTGCCCTGGCACGGCGGAATCGGTGGCTCATTTCAACTCCTCGATGCTGTCGGCGCGTTGGCCTACCTCGGGGTTCTGGTCACGACGTATGTCGCTTCCCGGCGCAAGGCAAAGTCGCATTGGCAACTGAACCGCTCCGCCGCGGAGTTCATCAAGTCGATGTGCTGGCGCTACGCCGTCCACGGCTCCCCGTTCGACACCGGTACCGCGCACCCGGAAGCGGTGTTCGCGAGCCGGCTCGAAGAGGGTCTGCAGGAGCTCAGAAAGGTCGGCTGGGTGGACCCCCGGGACGAGATGAACGATGCCGGCAGCGGGCTCATCACGGAGTCCATGCGGGAGCTGCGGAGCAGGGCGTTCACAGTGCGCAAGGAAACCTACGTACGAGACCGGTTGATCGAACAGCGGCGCTGGTACCGCAGGCGCCAGCAGGTTTCGCGGCGCGGCGCGTTCGTCTGGTCGAGCGCCATCGCCGCACTGACCACGCCGGCGCTGACGCTCAGCCTGCTCCAGACGTTCGGGGCCGCCCGGTCCTTCGCGCTGACGGGCGCACTCTCGGCAGCGGCGGCCGCCTGCCTCGCCTGGAACGAGATGCGCCGCCATCACCCGCTGGTATCCGCGCACTCGCTGGTCGAGAAGGACCTGGAGTCGATGCAGGCCGCCATGGAGACCAGCCTGACCGAACGGCAGTGGCCGGTCGCGGTCTTCGAGACCGAGCGGATCGTCTCTCCCGAACACACTGACTGGCTGGCCCGGCACCGCATGTGAGGCAAGGCCAGTGGGATGACGTCCGATCAGGCGCGCTCGACCCCGTCGCGCCAGATCACCGTGACCGGGCGGCCGAGCGTCCGCGCGTACGTCACGATGTCCCCCGTGCCGCCGAGGCCGCGGGCCGGCCGGCCGTCCCACACCGCGAGCAGCCGGTCGCAGTGATCGGCGATATAGGCACCCGCCGCGTAGTACGCCTCGTCGGTGGAGTGCGGGAAGTCCAGCAGCACTTCCCGGGCCGCCCGGTCCTTGAGGCTCCGGTAGCGGGCCAGTTCGGCGCCGACAGCGAAAGATGTCTCGTAGTCCCCGCTCGGGATGACGACGGTCAGTTCGGCCCCGTGGGCGAGAGCCAGGTCGGCGAAGAGCTGATCCGCCCCCACGGCCAGGCTGGAGAGGGCTTCCAGGGAGCCGTCGAGCCCGCAGAGCGCCGCCCGGATCCCGGCCAGCACATGGGCGTGCGCCTCCTCGGGAATGCTGCGATGGCCGGTCACTCCGATGCGTTTCACGGACTGGAACCCCCTGGAGTGTCTCCGGGGGTTCCCGGAGGACATCCCTCCAGGAGGCTCAGCATTCGCCCCCGTTGTTCCTGCGCGACCGACCTCCCCCACATCCTCTCAAAAGCCGCGGGGTGTGCGGGAGCCCCCGCCCGGAATTCGGGCGAGGGCTCCGTCATGTGTGCGATCGGGCGCCGGTGCGTCAGTAGACGCTGACGCCGTATGCGCTGAGCGCCTCGGTGACCGGCTGGAAGTACGTCGTACCGCCGGAGCTGCAGTTGCCGCTGCCGCCCGAGGTGAGTCCGATCGCCTTGGTGCCGGAGTAGAGCGGACCGCCGGAATCGCCGGGCTCCGCACAGACATTCGTCTTGATCATGCCGTAGACGATGTCTCCGCCGCCATAGTTGACCGTGGCGTTGAGACCGGTGACGGATCCACTGTGGATGCCGGTGGTGGAGCCGCGGCGGGTGACGGACATGCCTACCGTCGCGTTGGCCGCGCTGGTGATGTCCTGGCTGCCGACGGTGCCCGCGTGGGCGACGGAGGTGTTGTCGTACCGCACCAGCCCGTAGTCATTGGTCGGGAAGCTGGATCCGACCGTCGGGCCGATGTACGTCGAGTTCGACGAGTTGGTGTACCAGGGCGGGTTGCCGTCGGTGCAGTGACCGGCGGTCAGGAAGTAGTAGGTGCTGCCGCTGCGGACGTTGAAGCCGAGGGAGCAGCGCCAGCCGGGGGCGTAGATGGCGTCGCCGCCGGAGAGTAGCTTGCTGAAGGTGCCGGACGTGCGCTCGATGCGCAGGGCGCCCGCGTTGGCGCCGGCGGACTTCTTGATCTGCTTGATCTCGGCCTGGGTGACCGTGCTGTCGGCGGTGACCACGAGGGTCTTGGTCGCCGGATCTATGTTCCAGGCGGTACCGCCGATGTCGGCGCCGAGCACCGCATCACTGGCGGCGGAGAGCTGGTCGGCGCTGAATGTCGTGGTGGAGTTGGCGTGGGCGCTGGGGACGGCGATTGCGGCGACGGCCACCAGGCCCGCGGCAACCGCGACAATCCGGCTTCGTCTCGCTGTGGCGCTGAGGGGGTTGGTGCGCTTGTTCCTCACTTGTCATTCCTCCCGAGGGGAAACGGGGGTCCGCCAGTGGGGTGGCCGGACCCGTGAGGCGCAGTCGGGGGCACGGCCGCATGTCCGTTCCGGATGCGACGTGCCCCTGACAAGCGCTGCCCGGGAGTATTCAAGGCGCCAACTTCTCGCGCAAGAGGGCCCTTTGGCCTGAGCCCGGGCGGACCAGGCCGGCCATCCGCACGGCCGCTCGCCCCACAAAGGTCCCGGCAGTGTGCTCGGTGCCGTCCGCCTCGACGGCAGCGGTCAACGGGCTCGAGGCGGACGGGACGTACACCGCATCCCGAAGAAGTGGGGCATCGGCGTGTCAACGATCGATCTCGCCGCCCAAGATCAAGTGACCCCGGGGCTGCTGAGAGCCTGTCGGGCGACCTCTGACCGGGCGGCCATCCGACAGGCTCTGAGCCGCGTCCGAAGCACGGCTCAGCAGTCGCACCCGCAGTCGCAGTCGCAGCAGTCGCAGTTACTGCAGCAGTCACCGCAGTTGCTGCAGCAGTCGCAGGCATCGCAGCAGTCGCCGCAGTCGCACTGGCTGCACAACCCCTCGCGGCGCTGACGGGTCCACGGGTCCTCGAAGGTCCCGCAGCACATCTGGCAGGTGCAGGCGAGTCCCGCCCACACCAGACAGCCCATGATCAGCCCGCGCCGGTCACGCGGCGGTTCCGGCGGGGGCGACGGCGGGCCGAACGGGCTGCCGGGGGTGTTCGGTGCGTACGGATTGCCGGGCGGCGCCCCGAAGGACCCGGTGACGCCGTGTCCACCGGTCCGGTGTGCATCCGCCTGATGGGAGCACGTCTCCGTGGCGAACGCGCGGTCCACCGATCGGCGCAGTTCATGCACGAGCAGCACATGCGCCAGCTTGTCGTCGGTGAATTCGGCGTCGCGCAGCGCCAACCGTACGCCGCGCAGCGCGTCGTCGCACAGCCGCCGGGCCTCCGCGCGCGTGGTACCAGTGGCGGTGAGCGGGTTCCAGGCGTCCGACGCCACGTCAGCTTCCTGGTCCTCCACGGCATCCAGCAGATGGGCCAGCCGCCCGAAGAGCCGGCCGGCCTCGGCGAGCGGCTCGGCATTCTGCGGCTTGCCCGCGAGTACGGCGGTGTGGGCGAAGGCCGCCGCGGTGGCCGTCTCGGTGGGCTCAGTGACCGTCAGCAACGGGGTGCCGAGCCCCGCAAGTCGCTCGATGCCGGTCTGCCGGTCGACGGCGTCGACGAGGACCGCGGTGTCGAAGCCCAGCTGAGCACCGGTGCGCGCCCCGGCCCTGTCCCAGCCCGCGGCGACCCGGCGGGCGGCCGCGGCGACCGGGCGGCGCTTCAACAGCCCGTCCCGGTCGGCGACGTGGTCCCGCACCTTCGCCGAGGCCAGCACCAGCGAGACGGCGGCGGCGAGCCTGGCCCCTTCGCCGCGGGCGACCGGCGCGGTCCGCATGGCGCGCAGCGGGCAAGGACCCGCAGTGCGCCGCCGGGCCGCGGTGGGCTCCGCCTGAGCTTCCGTCAGGACCGAGACGATCAGGCCGTCGTAGTTCGTGACGACCCGGGCGAACTGGCCGTGGTCCGAGCGAAGTGCGAGACAGAGCCCGCAGAGATGGGCCATCCACGCAGTCCTGAGCCCCTCGGACAACCGATGGGCGCAGGGCCTGACTATTCCGAACACGACAATCCCCCGAGAGCCGTTCAGCCATGCGCAGCGCTCGTGCGGGTGCGCGACAGGCATCGTATCGAGTGACCCGTTCACCCGTACGTCCCCCATGTCACCCGTACGGACCGGCGCATCATATTTTCTTTTCCCAGGGGTCCCATGCGGGAGGAACCGTGACGAATCGCCACATCTTTTGCACCAGTAGCGTCACGAATCGCCTGCATACCGACTATCCACTTGGCGCGCGATCCGCATCATGGTCGACCATAGGGATACGAAAGAGATGCGGAACACCAAGGAACCGCGGTGAGAGGAGGCGTCCATGGGATCGGTGCGCAAGGCGAGTGCCTGGCTGGGCCTCGTAGAGGACAACGACGAGCGTTACTACGACGACGAGTACGCCGAGGGTGCACGGACCGGGACCGGCAATGCCTGGGTGACCGACCCACGGGTGCAGGTGGTCTCCGAGGCGGCCGAGGAGACGGGGCGCCGGATCGCCACCGTCACCCCGGACAGCTTCCGGGACGCGCGCGCCATCGGCGAGCTCTTCCGGGACGGCGTCCCGGTGATCATCAACCTCACGGCCATGGACCCTGCCGACGCGAAGCGTGTCGTGGACTTCGCCGCGGGGCTGATCTTCGGGCTGCGCGGTTCGATCGACCGCGTGGCCACCCGGGTCTTCCTGCTGACCCCGGCCGACACCCGGGTGCTCAACGGCGAAGCCGTCGGCCGGCCGGCCGACGGCTTCTTCAACCAGAGCTGAGCAGGGCGCTCGCCGGATCGGTCCGGCCGGCGTCCCGTTCTACCGGAATGCGTCCAGGCCGGTGAGTGCCTTGCCCAGCACCAACTGGTGCATCTCCACGGTGCCCTCGTACGTGAGCACCGACTCCAGATTCGTCGCATGCCGCATCACCGGGTATTCGAGCGAGATCCCGTTGGCGCCAAGAATCGTGCGCGAGGTGCGGCAGATCTCGATGGCCTCCCGCACATTGTTGAGCTTTCCGAAACTGACCTGTTCCGGGCGGAGCCTGCCCGCGTCCAGCCGGCGGCCCAGATGGTGGGCGAGCAGGATGCCCTTGTGCAGTTCGACAGTCATGTCCGCGAGCTTGGCCTGAGTGAGCTGGAAACCACCGATCGGCTTGCCGAACTGTTCCCGGGTCTTCGCGTAGTCGACCGCTGCCTCGAAGCTGGCCCGCGCCGCGCCCATGGCTCCCCAGACGATGCCGTAGCGGGCATGGCTGAGACAGCTGAGCGGTCCGCGCAGGCCGGTGACTCCGGGGAGGACGGCGTCGGCGGGCAGCCGTACCTCGTCGAGGACCAGCTCGCTGGTGACCGAGGCACGCAGCGACCACTTGTGCTTGATCTCGGGCGCGGAGAAGCCGGGGGTGTCCGTCGGCACGACAAATCCGCGGATGCCCCTGCCGTTGCTGCCCTCGTCGGTCTGCGCCCAGACGACGGCGACCCCGGCCACCGAGCCGTTGGTGATCCACATCTTGCGGCCGCTGAGCACCCAGTCTCCCCCGCCGTCGCGCTTGGCGTGCGTCCGCATCCCGGCCGGGTCGGAGCCGTGGTCCGGCTCGGTGAGCCCGAAGCAGCCGATGATCTCGCCGGCCGCCATGCCCGGCAGCCACTGCTGCTTCTGCTCCTCGGAGCCGAAGCGGTGGATGGCGTACATCGCGAGGGAGCCCTGCACGGAGACGAGGGAGCGGATCCCGGAGTCGGCCGCTTCGAGCTCCAGGCAGGCCAGTCCGTACTGGACGGCGGTGGCGCCGGCGCAGCCGTATCCCTGCAGGGACATGCCGAGGGCGCCGATCGAACCGAGCTCGCGGGCGAGCTCGCGGATGCCGGGCAGCTCGCCGTTCTCGTACCACTCGGCAATGTGCGGCAGGATCCGGTCGGCGGCCCAGGCTCGGACGGTGGACCGGATCGCGAGGTCCTCGGGGCCGAGCAGATCGTCGATGCCGATCGGGTCGCCGGGGTCGAAGGGCGGGAGCTTCGACGGCTTCGCGGGAGATGGAGTGGACATGAGGGCGCCTCCGGCGGCTCGCACGATGCTAAAACTAGCAGTGTTAGTTATGGCGTCGTGCTGACGTTACGGCTCAGTGTGCCGCGCGTCCAGAGCCGGTGGCCTCGGCGGGTTGCCGTTGGGCAGGCACCGAAGGGGGCCCTTGCGGCGGGCCCTGGACCGGCGCGCCCTGGGGAGCAGGGAACGCGCGGGGCCCTCGCGACTCCACGGCGGCGGCCGCCTCGGCGGCCTCGCGGGGTTCGCAGCTCTCCACCGGCGGGCACTCCATCACCCGCGGGAGTCGCAGCGCGGCGAGCGCGCCCAGCAGCAGCAGACCGGCACTGACCAGCAGCGTGACATGCAGCCCGTCGATGAAGGCGTGCCGGGCCGTGCTCCGCAGCACCCCGCCCAGCGGGCCGCCCAGCTGTGCGGCGACCTG
This sequence comes from Streptomyces sp. NPDC051286, assembly GCF_044455345.1. Taxonomy (NCBI): domain Bacteria; kingdom Bacillati; phylum Actinomycetota; class Actinomycetes; order Kitasatosporales; family Streptomycetaceae; genus Streptomyces; species Streptomyces sp. NPDC051286. The sequence continues at coordinate 54,566 of NZ_JBITER010000028.1, forward strand.
ATACGCCTCGCCCAGGGAGTGGGAGGCGGCGGCGGAGGCCTCAGCGGGAACTCCCGCTCCGGAGAGCTTGGCCAGTCCGGGCGCGTAGGCGGCGTTCATGACACTGCCCAGCAAGGCGATCCCCATGCCCGCACCCAGCTGGTACGAGGTCTCGCCGATGGCCGCCGCACCGCCCGCCCGGTCCGCCGGGGCCTCGCTGAGCATCGATTCGTACGCCCCGAAGAGCGTGGACTGGAGCCCGAAGCCGAGCACGACGAACGCCACCGTCAGCAGGGCGGGCCGGTCGTGCTGCCCCATCAGGGTCAGGATCAACACCGAGGCGGCGGTGAGCACGAAGCCCCAGCCGACCATCCGGCGCGGTCCGACCCGGCGCAGGGTGTACGAGCCGGTCGCACCCGCGGCCATCGCGGCGAAGGTGAGCGGCAGCAGCCGCAGGCCGGTCTCCAGCGGGCTGAGGTCCAGGACCAGCTGCAGATACTGGACGGCGATCAGTTCCAGACCGACCAGGGCCAGCATGGCGAGGACGATGCAGCCGACCGCGGTGGAGAACGCGGGCCGCGCGAACATAGCGATGTCGATCAGTGGATGCGTACGGCGTTTCTGCCGACGGACGAACGCGACGAGCAGCGCCGCCCCGAGCAGCAGCGGCACGAGGGTGGCGGGGCCGAAGAAGCCCTCGCCGGTGCCCGCGTGCTTCACGCCGAGGACCACACCGAGCACTCCGGCCGCGGCCATCAGCGCGCCGAGCACATCCCAGGGGCCGTCGTCGCTGCCCCGCGATTCGGGGAGCAGCAGCCGGCCGACCGGCAGGATCAGCGCCATCAGCGGGATGTTGATCAGAAAGACCGAGCCCCACCAGAAGTGCTCCACGAGGAAGCCGCCGATGACCGGTCCGGTGGCCGCACCGACGGCGGCGACGGCGGTCCACACCCCGATGGCGACGGCCCGCTCTCGCCGGTCGTGGAAGACCTGGCGGAGGATGGACAGCGTCGCGGGCATGATCATCGCGCCGCCGACGCCCAGCAGGGCGCGGGCCGCTATCAGCACGCCGGGACTGTCCGCCATCGCGGCGATCGCGGAGGCGGCACCGAAGAGCGCGTAGCCGATCAGCAGGACGCGGCGGCGGCCGACCCGGTCACCGAGGGTGCCGAAGAGGATCAGCAGCGAGGCGCAGACCAGTGGATAGGCATCCACGATCCACAGCAGACCGACGGCGCTGGGCCGCAGATCCTCGGTGACGGCGGGTACGGCGACGTGGAGCACCGTCGCGTCGAGCGCCACGAGCAACAGGCTGAAGCAGAGGACGACCAGGACGACCCATCGATTGGCACCGCCGACGGCTGCGCGCAGCCGGAATCGGGCTGCGGTCGTCCCGGACATGCATGTACCTCCCAAAAGTCCCTCGCGCTCGGCAGGCCAACCGGGGATGCAGTGTGCACTGCCCCTCCAGGCCCGGCATCGACGGGCGAGTGATCCGTCAGCGTACGCGAGTTCGGCGTGGCCACACGTGGTCGATCTCATACCCTGGCAGGTCACGAGGTGTGGCGTACGCCACGCCGGACCGGCCCCGCCGACGGCGCGCGACCGTTCCGTGACCGGCCGGGCACCATCCGTCCACCCGCCCGTCGCGGCCGGAGAAATCGATACCTGCACCGCTCCTCATTTATTGGGAGATACTCAAACACTCTTCCGAAATAAGCGCGGAATAAATAGAGCGCGAGATCGCCGGGATTCGCTGACGGGTCAGGAATATTGACCCGACTGAGACATAGTCCACATCACATCGTCATCACAAAGCGGCCAGGACGGCCGGATCACGCACTCACTCGCTGTAACGTCGATTGGGTGCGTACCGACATCTTTGCCCGGCTGGACCGGGAGCCGGAACCGCCAAAGATAGAGCCACCGCGGATGAGCCGTCACCGCATCGCTCTCTTCGGCGGGACGTTGGCGTTCTATCTCGCCATCGTCGTTGCCGTACTGATGGGCTCCTGGCTGGTGACCCTGGACTGGAAGGTCATGCTCTTCCGGCCCTACCAGCAGTGGCCCGGAATCCATGCGTTCCTCGACTACTACGTCGTCCTCGGTCAGCGAGGCCCGACGGCCGTGATGGTCGCCTGCTGGCTCGGCTGGCGCTCCTGGCGGCAGCACACCCTGCGGCCCCTGCTGACCCTGGGCGCCTCGCTGCTGCTGCTCAATCTGACCGTGGGCGCCGTCAAGCTCGGCCTGGGCCGGCTCGGACCGCACTACGCGACCCAGATCGGCTCCGCGGAGCTCTTCGCCGGCGGCGATATATTTCCGTCCGGCCACACCGCCAACGCCGTGGTGACCTGGGGAATCCTCGCCTACCTGGCCACTACGCCGCGAGCCAGACGCTACCTGTCGGCCGTATCGGCGGTGGTCTCGCTCGGGGTCGGGCTCACGACCGTCTATCTCGGTACGCACTGGCTGAGCGATGTGCTGCTCGGCTGGGCCGCGGGGCTGCTGATCCTGCTGGGCCTGCCGTGGGTCGAGCCGTTGATCACCCGTGCCGAGGAATGGATCTTCGCGGTGCGCGAGCAGGTGCGCGCGCGTCGCCGGACCGCTCCCCCGGTGCCCGTCGCGGCCGGTGCGCCCCAGGCCGTGCCGCTGCTGAAACCGGACAGTGGTGGCGGCGCGGGCGGGAGCCCGGTGCTCGAACCGGTCGCCGCAGGCGGTCGCCCGGCCGCCTCGGCTCCTGCCACTCCGGCGGCGGGGACCCGGCAGCGGGCCCATACGCCGCACATGGTGCGCTCGGAGCGGACGCCGGTCACCCCGGCCGGCAGCCGGCGCCCGCCACACGCGGACCGAACGCCGCGCGGCGGCACAAGCCCCGCCCGCCCGGTGGCCGGCGGCTGACGGACCGCATCCCCATGCGGGAACGGTACGCACAGCCGCCCCCGCACACTCAAGGCCCCGACCTCGGTCGGGGCCTTGCTCATGACAGGGGCCTCAGCCGACCCAGCAGCGGGTCACCACGGCGTGGTCGACCTCGAAGTTGATCCGACCGGCCAGGTACTCCATGGTGATGATTGCCCCCGGCGGCAGAGCTCTGACAGTGCGCCAGCCGCGGGCACGGGCCCTCCGCTCGGCGGCTTCTGCGGCGAGGCCGACATACGCGTCGGGCGTGTCATCGGGCTGGACGGGACGGGTCGGGATAGGTGCCATGCCACTCACCGTAGGCGGCCCCGGACGGGTACGGAAGCCGGGCGCGGGCACCCGGCACTGCATCCTCACGTACCCCACCGGTCACGCTTGTGTCACAGGATCACGACGGCCGTTTCCCTCGCACTGGTTCACTCGAACGTGCGGTTCTCAGGCCGACGCACAGTAATCATGCACGCTTGTAAACGATCATCGAACGGGTCGGAAAATCAGGGGAAATACGACCAACCCGATGGTCGGAATTTCCTTCCCGCAAAGCATTCGAAAACGGGCCAGCCATCGGGAATTCACGCTTCCTTATGGCAGCCTTATCTTCCGGTCGGGATATCCACACCCTCCGACCGGGACCGGCGCCCGCATCCGCCCCTATACCGGACACAAGCCCGCCCTGACCGGCCGGACACGCCGGGCGAGCGGTCGGTCGAAAGTCCGCGGACCCCTTCAACCGAGTGCCCGGGAGAGCCGGTCCCGGGCCGCCCTGATCACATCGGTGAGCTCCTGCGGTTCGACGACCTCGAAGTCGAAGCCCATGAGCATCACGTGGATCACCAGGCTGTCGAGGCTCTCCGCGCCGGTGCGCAGCAGGCAACTGTCCGCGTCGATCGCCTCCAGTACTCCGGAGGACGGCGAGAAGCGCTCGGCGGCCAGCTCGACCGGCACCTTGAGCCGGATCACCGCATGCGTCGCGTAGGCAGTGGTGGAGACGCCCTTCGAGACATAGGCGGCCAAATCCTCGGCGGGCGGGCGGCGCGGAACGAAGCGGGGACCGTGCGGCGGCGTGGGGGTGATCCGGTCCGCCCGGAAGGTACGCCAGTCCCCGCGCTCCAGGTCCCAGGCGACGAGGTACCAGCGGCGCTCGGTGCACACCAGCCGGTGCGGTTCGACGGTCCGGCGCGACAGGGAACCGCCGTGGGACCGGTACGCGAAGCGCAGCCGCTCGCTGTCCCGGCAGGCCCCGGCCAGCTCGGTGAGGACGCCGGGGTCGACGGTGGAGGCGCCGGGTCCGCGCATCATGGGCACGGTGAAGGCGCTCAGGGCGCCGACCCGGCGGCGGAGCCGGTTCGGCAGGACCTGCTCGAGTTTGGCGAGTGCGCGCACGGAGGTCTCCCCGATGCCCTCGACGCCGTGACCGGCCGCGGTACGCAGCCCGACCGCCACCGCGACCGCTTCCTCGTCGTCGAGGAGCAACGGCGGCAGCTCGGCCCCCGCGCCGAGCTGATAGCCGCCGCCGGTGCCGGGGCTGGCGTTGACCGGATAGCCGAGCTCGCGCAGTTTGTCGACGTCCCGCCGGACGGTCCGTGGGGTGACGCCGAGCCGATCGGCGAGATCGGCTCCGGACCACTCCCGGTGGGCCTGCAGGAGTGAGAGCAGGCGCAGCAGTCGTGCCGAGGTCTCCAACATGGGGCGAGTCTGCCAGCAGTTGAGGACAGCTTGCTGTCCTCAACCCGTGTCAGTCGTGCCGCCGGGCCGGTTCCAGCCGTAGACAGAGGTCGTTGTCGGCCGAATAGCACGGGACGACAAGAATGTCCCCCTTGGCGGCCCGGGGCGGGTAGACGAAGATCTTCTTGCGGTCCCAGATGTCGTCGAGGATGCGCGAGATCCGGATCCCGCCGGTACCGCTCCCGCGCGGCCCGCCGGGGAAGAGCCACAGTTCCCACAGCTGCGGCGCGGTCACCGGTCCGGCGGTCGGCAGGTCGTACGGAAGTCTGAAGGAGAAACGTCCGTCCCTGCCGGTCACGGGCGTCCGGCAGCTCCGCTCGGGCCGGCCGGCCGGCCGCGCCTCCACGCATGCGTTGTCGCCGAGTTCCGCCCCGTACAGCGTCCCGTCGACGGTCATCGCGGCCGGGCCGAAGGTGATCGGCCCGGCCTCCGCGTGCGCCACGCGAACCCAGCAGCGCACGGCGAGCCGCCCGTCGGCGGTCGGGTACGGGATGCGGACCACGACCCCGCCGACCGTGCCGGCGGGGTCGGACGTGCGGTCGACCAGAGCCCGCAAATCCCTGATGCCGGGTTCGACAGCCGTCCCGCCGTCCGTGCCCGGCTGCTGCACCCAGGCATCCCAGCGGCCCTCGGCAAGCTCCGCCCTGCCCGGCAGCACGGCGCGCAGCCGCCCGTCACCGTCCGGGCTCAGGGGCAGCCGAACGTCCTCGACCGCCCGGTCGCTCCTCCCCTTCCTACCGCGCAGGCGCAGGAGCAGGACGGCCCCCGATGCCCCGCCCTCTCGGGGGTCCCGGAGGAAATCGAAGGTGATCCGGCCGTCGGCGTCGGCGATGCAGTCGGCGACGCAGCCGGCAGTGGACTCGGCGGGCGGTGTCGGCCGCAGCACCTGCGCAGTCACGCGGCCCTCCTCTTGCGGAGCGCATCGCCGGCCTTGTGGCCTAGCGCGTACATGACGTCCAGCACCGCGCCGCGGGCCCGGTGCACGCCCGTGCGCAGGGCGCTGTGCGAGTGGTGGCGTCCGCCGCGCCTGACGAGTTCGGTGTAGAGCCCTTCGTGGCGTTCGGCGATCAGCCCAGGGTCGAACCGTCGCGATGCGGCGCGGGCGGCCCGTCCCATCCGGTGCCGTGTTCCGTCGTCGTCGATCAGGCCGAGCACGGCTTCCGCCACCGCGGCCGCGTCCCCGACCGGCACCAGCCGTCCGTCGGTGCCGTCGTCGATGATCTCGCGTGGGCCGTGCGGGCAGTCCGTGGCGACGACCGGAAGGCCGCAGCGCATCGCCTCGACGATCGTCATGCCGAAGGACTCCCGGTCCGAGGTGACCGCGGCGATCGCCCCCTTGGGCCACTCGGCCTCCAGCGGGTTGACCGAGCCCATCAGGAACACGTGGTTGTGCAGGCCCAGTCGACCGATGAGCGTGTGCAGTGCCTGCCGTTCGTCGCCACCGCCATAGATACGAAGACGCCAGTCGGGGCGAACGGCCACCACGTCAGCGAACGCGCGGACCAGCACGTCGTACCGCTTGACCTTGTGCAGCCTCCCTGCCGCGATCACCCACTTGCTGTCGCAGTCGGCGGGTGCGACAGCGGGCTCGGGCACCCCGTTGGGGATGGACTCGATACGTACGCCGGGCAGCCGCAGCCCGGTCCGGTAGGCGTGTGCGTCGGCCTCGGTGACCGTCGTGATCGCGTCGAGCAGCGCGTAGCGGTGGCCGATCTCAAGGCGCAGCCGGTAGCTGTGACTGTCGAGAGTGAGGTGCTCCTGCCCGATCCGGACCGGACCGTGTCGGGCCTGCCGGCTGATCTGGACATTGAGCCCGGGGCGGGTGCCGACGACGACATCCGCCTCCAGGGAGCGCAGATGGCCCCCCACCCGTGCGTCGGTGAGCCGGCTGTACTGCCGGTACCGACTGTCGCCGCGGGCGAAGACGGCGGCGGGCCTGGCGTGCTCGATCGCGTCGCCGTCGTACGTCGGGCTCTTCTTCCGCAGGTCGACAAGGTGACTCATCCGTACGCCCGCAGGGGCACCCAGCGCGGGGGCGTCGCGGTGGCGGAAGACCGACACGATCTCGATGTCATGGTGCTCGGCCAGCGCAGCCGCGAGGTTGAACGTCGTGCGGATGGTGCCCCCGACCCCGTAGGCGTTGTGGAGCAGAAACGAAATGTGCATGACTCGCCGTTTCTCCCGGTTCGGCCGATCTGCTGCGGGCTCCACTGTCATGACGGTAAGGAACGCTCGCCCGTTTACTCAAGGTATCGACGAGTTCCAGCCACTTCTCTGTTCACCGATTTCACGATTTGTAGACCACCCGCCGAACCGACTACCAGTCGGGCCAGGTAGACCAATGTGCCCCCAATCGGCAACGATTGACCGAAAGTAACCCCTTCGGGGCTTCGATTCACCCGCTGCGCCGGACGGTTCGATTCCGTTCCCTTTCGCGCGTGACCCCGGCCACGGATTGCCCGTTGTCTCTTCATGAGCCGGGAACCGCCCGGCGCACGTACCGAGTTCGAGGAGCCACCCGTGCCGCGCATGCTCGACGTCAGCGAGGACGTACGCGCCGAGATCGGCGATGCCGAAGCCGATCGGTTGCTCGTCGGCGACAACGCCCCAGGCAGCTACGACTGCACTTCCTGTCGCACCCCTGGCGATTCCGAGCAGGAGCGCACCAGCACGGTGCTGTTCATCGGCGAAGAGACCGCCGTTCTCGCCTTCGCGCACGCGACCTGCATCCCCTCCCAGGTCGTCCAGGTCTCCGAGGAGCAGCTGCAGGGTGCCGTGCGCAGCATCACCGGCAGCGAGCCGGAGGGTCCGGAGGGGCCGAAGGGGCTCGTGCCCGGCCAGGCCGTCCTCGGCGTCACCAGCGGTCTCGTCCTGATCGACGACGAGCTCCACCCGGCGCTGGTCGTCGAACCCACCGGCGCGATCGCCCGCCCCGGTACGGACGGCGGCGGAGGCGACGATTTCCTGCAGCTCCTGCTGGAGCAGGGCTTCCAGCCGGTCCACCGGATGGGGCAGCTGCCCGCCCTGCTGCACGGCTGGTCGATCCTGCTCGCCATGGGCCAGCTGCATGCCGTGCTGCAGCCGGGCACAGGCGGCGGGGCCTCCGTCGCCTGGTGGCAGGCGCACGCCCCACTGCAGGTCACTGAGGGCTGGCGGACCGCGGCCAACAAATCGCAGACCGTTCTCGTCTTCGCCGCCCCGGCCGGATCGATCGGCCAGCAGCCCCGCGAGGACCTGTTGCGCGACGCACTGGAGAAGGCCGCAGCCGGCGGCCTCCTGGTCGCGGCGGCGATGCCGCTGGCCGGGACCTGATCATGTCCGTACGCTCCTCAGACCCGCAACGAGCAGCTATTTCTTCGCCGGGCCCGCATCCGACGGCCGGTGGGGTCGTTGGCACGTACGTGCACTCATACGACCCCTCCCACCAGCGCCCGAGCCCGATCCCTGCCATGCGCCCGTCGCGGGAGCCATCGGGCGGCCAGTCCCCCACCCCGATCTACGACGCGTTGTACTCCGAGTACCGGCGGTCGTTCCGGGCGCTGCCAGGTGATCGGAGCGGCGAGGAGGAGCTGGCCTTCATGGCCTTCGGTACGGGACTGTTCGGCACCCGCACCCCGCTGAGTGTCCACTCCGGCCATGCGAGCCACTCCGGCGGCACCTCCGGCCCCTCCGGTCAAGGGCCGCGCACCGGAAACCCCGGCTCCTGGCAGCGGGTCGGCCGGCACGCCGGGCGCGCCACCCCGGCGGCGCTGCCACCTGGCTCCGGGGGAGCCTGACCGTATGACGAAGCCCCGCACCGCTCACAACAGGAACGGTGCGGGGCTTCGCCATGCCCGGGACGGACAGACAGTCGGCCGGCCGGTCACTCAGCGGGCCGACCGGGTGTCACTTCTTACGGCCACGCTTCTCGCGGACCCGCACCGAGATGTGGATCGGGGTGCCGTCGAAGCCGAACTCCTCGCGCAGTCGGCGCTCGACGAAGCGGCGGTAACCGTGCTCCAGGAACCCGGAGGCGAAGAGCACGAAGCGCGGCGGCTTGGTGCCGGCCTGGGTGCCGAAGAGGATGCGGGGCTGCTTTCCGCCACGGACCGGGTGCGGGTGGGAGGCGACGATCTCACCGAGGAAGGCGTTCAGCCGGCCGGTGGGAACGCGCGTTTCCCACCCTTCGAGTGCAGTCTCGATCGCCGGGACCAGCTTCTCCATGTGACGGCCGGTGACAGCCGAGACATTGACCCGAGGCGCCCACGCGACCTGCGCGAGCTCCGTCTCGATCTCCCGCTCCAGGTAGTAGCGGCGCTCCTCGTCGAGGGTGTCCCACTTGTTGTAGGCGATCACCATCGCGCGCCCGGCCTCCACGGCCATGGTGATGATGCGCTGGTCCTGCACGCTGATGGACTCGCTGGCGTCGATCAGGACGACGGCGACCTCGGCCTTCTCGACGGCAGCCGCGGTACGCAGCGAGGCGTAGTAGTCCGCGCCCTCCTGGAGGTGGACGCGGCGGCGGATGCCGGCCGTGTCGATGAACTTCCAGGTGATGCCGCCGAGCTCGATCAGCTCGTCGACCGGGTCACGAGTGGTGCCGGCCATTTCGTTGACGACGACCCGGTCCTCGTTCGCCACCTTGTTCAGCAGCGAGGACTTGCCGACGTTCGGACGGCCGATGAGGGCGATGCGGCGCGGTCCGCCGAGGGCGGTGCCGAAGCGCTGGGCCGGAGCCTCGGGCAGTGCTTCGAGGACGGCGTCGAGCAGATCGCCGGTGCCGCGGCCGTGCAGCGAGGAGACCGGGTGCGGCTCACCGAGACCGAGCGACCAGAGCGCGGTGGCGTCGGCCTCACCGCTCTGGCCGTCGACCTTGTTGGCGCACAGGACGACAGGCTTCTTGGCCCGGCGCAGCAGCTTGACGACGGCCTCGTCGGTGTCGGTCGCGCCGACCGTCGAGTCGACGACGAAGACGACCGCGTCGGACGCCTCGATCGCGTACTCGGCCTGGGCGGCGACGGAGGCGTCGATGCCCAGCACGTCCTGCTCCCAGCCGCCGGTGTCGACGACCTTGAAGCGGCGGCCGGCCCATTCGGCCTCGTAGGTGACTCGGTCCCGGGTGACTCCGGGCTTGTCCTCGACGACCGCCTCGCGGCGGCCGATGATCCGGTTCACCAGGGTCGACTTGCCGACATTGGGGCGGCCGACGACGGCGAGGACGGGCAGCGGTCCGTGACCGGCCTCGTCGATCGCGCCCTCGACGTCCTCGACGTCGAAGCCCTCCTGCGCGGCGAGCTCCATGAACTCCGCGTACTCGGCGTCGCCAAGCGCTCCGTGCTCGTGGTCCGAGCCGCCGGAGAGAATCTGGTCGTTCATGAAGTCCGTTCCTCTTTGCATCATCATCGATGGACCACGATCACGCGGCCCACTACTCAAGTCTTACTTAGCGCCCGGTGAAGCGCCTGGCCCTGTCCAGGTGCGAGGTCAGCCGCTCCTGGATCCGTACCGTCGCCTCGTCCAGCGCCTTCCGGGTGCGCCGGGACGCGCCTTCTTGGGCTTCGAAGGCGTCGCCGAAGACGACATCGACCCGGCTGCGCAACGGCGGCAGTGCCGATATCAACCGCCCGCGGCGCTCAGTGCTTCCCAGGACGGCCACGGGGACGATCGGCGCCCCGCTGCGAACCGCGAAGTACGCGAGTCCGGCCCGCAGCGAGGCGAAGTCTCCTTGACCCCTGGTGCCCTCGGGAAAGATCCCCAGCACCCCACCGTTCTGCAGCACGCCGAGGGCGTGGGTGACGGCGGTGCGGTCGGCGCTCGTACGGTCCACTTTCAGCTGACCGATTCCGCGCAGGAACGGGTCGAGGGGGCCGACGAACGCCTCTTTCTTGATCAGGAAGTGCACGGGCCGGGGCGCGGTGCCCATCAGCATCGGCCCGTCGATGTTGTGGGAGTGGTTCACCGCGAGTATGACGGGTCCGGAGGCGGGTACCCGCCACGCACCGAGGACGCGGGGCTTCCACAGCCCGTACATCAGCCCGATGCCGATCCCGCGCCCGACCGCCGCTCCACGCAGCGTGGGCGTGCCCGTGGCAGGGGTCACTTCGCGGCCCGCTTCTCCTCGACGAGGGTGACGACGCACTCGATGACCTGCTGCAGGGTCAGCTCGGTGGTGTCCACCTCGACCGCGTCGCCCGCCTTGGCGAGCGGCGAGGTCTTCCGACTGGAGTCCGCGGTGTCCCGCTTGATCAGCGCCTCCTTGGTGGTGGCGAGATCGGAGCCCTTGAGCTCTCCGCTGCGACGGGCCGCGCGGGCCTCCGGGGAGGCGGTCAGGAAGATCTTGAGGTCGGCGTCGGGCAGCACGGTCGTGCCGATGTCACGGCCCTCGACGACGATGCCGACCTCGGCATCCGCGGCGATGGACCGCTGCAGCTCGGTGATCCGGGCCCGCACCTCGGGGACCGCGCTGACTGCGCTGACCCTGGAGGTGACCTCCTGCGTACGGATCGGGCCCGCGGCGTCCTCGCCGTCGACCGTGATCGTCGGGGCGGCCGGGTCCGTGCCCGAGACGATGACCGGCTTGTCCGCGGCGGTCGCGACCTCCGCGACGTTGTGCACGTCGATGCCGTTGTTCAGCATCCACCAGGTGATCGCCCGGTACTGGGCACCGGTGTCCAGGTAGCTCAGGCCGAGCTGGGCGGCGACAGCCTTCGACGTGCTCGACTTACCCGTGCCGGACGGGCCGTCTATGGCAACGATCACTGCGGCCGGGGCCGTCCGGGCGGCGGCGCTTACGGTTTCCACGGTGGTGGACACCTTCCTGGTACTCGGGGTGGGCGGGACGGGGACGCGCGAACCCGCCCCGCTCAAGGTTACCGAGTGTCTGGGCGGGCCTTTGCACCCTGTGGACAAGTGCCCCCGGACCTGGCCACCGCGGGCCCGGGGGCGTCCGGCCGTGATGCGCAGGACACCACCTACTGGCGGAGCGACCAGCCCCGCTCGCGCAGCGCCGCGGCCAGTGCGGGGGCCGCGCTCGGCTCGACCATCAGCTGCACCAGACCCGCCTGCTGCCCGGTGGCGTGCTCGATGCGGACGTCCTCGACGTTGATCCCGGCCCGGCCCGCGTCCGCGAAGATCCCGGCCAGTTCGCCCGGCCGGTCGCTGATGAGCACGGCCACGATCTCGTACGACGCCGGGGCCGCCCCGTGCTTCCCGGGCACCCTGACCCGGCCCGCGTTGCCGCGCCGCAACACGTCCTCGATGGAGTCGGTGCCCTCGCGGCGCTTGTCTTCGTCACCGGTCTGGAGGCTGCGCAGCGCCCGTACCGTCTCGTCGAGATCAGCGGCGACCCCGGCGAGCACATCGGCGACCGGGCCGGGGTTGGCGGAGAGGATCTCCACCCACATCCGGGGGTCGGAGGCGGCGATCCGGGTGACATCCCTGATGCCCTGGCCGCAGAGGCGTACGGCCGTCTCGTCGGCCTCCTCCAGGCGGGCGGCGACCATCGACGAGATCAGCTGCGGGGTGTGGGAGACGAGAGCGACGGCCCGGTCGTGGGCGTCCGCGTCCATGACGACCGGAACCGCGCGGCAGAGCGCGACCAGCTCCAGGGCGAGGTTGAGGACCTCGGTGTCGGTGTCGCGGGTCGGGGTGAGGACCCAGGGGCGCCCCTCGAAGAGGTCGGCGGTGGCGGCGAGGGGGCCCGAACGCTCCTTGCCGGCCATCGGGTGCGTACCGATGTACGGCGTGAGGTCGACGCCGCGGGCTTCCAGCTCACGGCGGGGGCCGCCCTTGACGCTGGCGACGTCGAGGTAGCCGCGGGCGATGTCGTCCCGCATCGCGGTGGCGAGCACCGAGGCCACATGGGCGGGCGGTACGGCGATGACCGCCAGGTCGACGCGGCCCTCGGGCGCCTCGTCCGTACCGGCGCCGAGCGCGGCCGCGGTGCGGGCGGACGCCGGGTCGTGGTCGAGGAGGTGGACGTGGACGCCGCGCCCGGCGAGGGCGAGGGCTGCGGAGGTGCCGACCAGGCCGGTTCCGATGACGACGGCGGTTCTCACTGGGCGATGTCCTTGCGGAGGGAGGCGGTGGCCCCGAGGTAGACGTGCGTGATCTCGGATTTGGCGAGGTACGTCTCGACATGGGCGAGTATGCGCACCACGCGGGGCATCGCCCCTTCGATGTCCAGCTCCTGGGCGCAGATCAGCGGTACGTCGACGATGCCGATACCGCGTGCGGCGGCGGCCGGGAAGTCGCTGTGCAGATCGGGGGTGGCCGTGAACCAGATGCTGATCAAGTCGTCCGCAACGAGGCTGTTGCGCTCCAGGATGGCGGTGAGCAGGCCGCTGACCCGCTCGTCCATGTGTCCGGCCTCGTCCCGGTCCAGCTGGACAGCTCCGCGGACCGCTCGTACCGCCACGTCTGGCTCCTCACTTCTTCGTGCCGTTGTTCTTCGTGCCGTTGTTCTTCGTGCCGCTGCATGGTTGTCGCGCCTGCTCGGCGCCAACCTGCGCGTTTTCAGCCTAGAGGGGCGAGGCGGCCGACGACCGAGGTGCTCTGTCCGTGAGACACAGCGGTCATGGGACGCGGCGGTGGCGTGCACGGCGAGCAGCGTCCGCCGGACCCGGCCGGCCGGCTGCGCCGGGCAGGCATCGATCCGGCCGTGCACGCAGTCGGCGAGGGCGCCGGTGAACAGTCCGGCGACGCTCGCGATCGGGTCCTCGCCGGTTCCGGGCGGGCGACGGCGGTGGAGTTCGCGTACCGTCGGCACCCCCGCTCCGGCTCTCGCCGCCCAGCAGGCTGCCGAGGTCGTCTCCTGCCATGGTTCTCCCCCTCGGAAGGGGGATGGAATATCGACAATGCCGGCCAGAACCGGTGCTTCTGCCACTCGGGCGAGTCTGCCGCCAGGTTGCTAGGCCCTCGGCGTCCGCGGGGTCACGATGCCCATGCCGGGAGCAGACAGCTCGCCCGGTCGTGGCCACCACACAAGGAGCAAGCCATGGACGCACGACGAAGGACGGTCCTCACGGCAGCCGCGGCGGGCGCCGCCGGGCTGGTGACCGCTTGCGGCTCGTCCGGGGACGGACGCAGCACGGCATCCGCACCGGAGACCTCACCGGGCGTCACCCCGAGCACCAAGGCAAGCGCCACGGCGCCGAAAGGTTCCCCCGCGAGCGGCACGGCAAGCGCCACGGCGTCGGAAGGCTCCAGCACGAGCGGCACGGTTCTCGCCAAGACCTCGGACATCCCCGTCGGCGGCGGCACGATCTTCACGGAGCAGAAGGTCGTGGTGACCCAGCCCAAGAAGGGCGAGTTCAAGGGCTTCTCCGCCATCTGCGTCCACGCGGGGTGCACCGTCGACTCGGTCAGTGACGGCACCATCAACTGTCCCTGCCACGGCAGCAAGTACCGCATCACGGACGCGGCGGTCGTGGCCGGTCCCGCGCCGGGACCACTGCCCACCGAACGGATCACCGTCACCGGTGACACCATCCGGCTCGTATGACACCGGCCGTCCCGGCGGGGGCCGACGCCCCCGCCGAGACGGTCGCGTCAGGGCAGTCCGCGGGCGTCCGCGAGCAGCGCGGCCTCGGAGGCGGAGTGCGTCAGCCCCGCGGCCCGGAGCGCCTCAGTAACGGCGTCCAGGGAGCGGACGGATTCAGCAGTAGCCCGCATACGGGCCGGATACGGCAGGTGATCGAAGTCCCTGCGGTACGAAGGTGGGGTCATCGCGCTCACCGGAGGGGTGCGCGCCGGGCCTTTCGGATCATCATCATGCGGTCGATGCCGGCACCACGCCTCCCTGCCCGCAACGCTTTTACCCTCACGTACGCTCACCCGCATGACCACCCAGGACGCCGAGGCCCTCGTACGCGACCACACGATCTACTCCTGCGTGATGGGCTCACGCGCGTTCGGCCTCGCCACGGACGGCAGTGACACCGACCGGCGCGGTGTCTTTCTGGCGCCGACCCCCCTCTTCTGGCAGTTCGAGAAACCGCCGAAACACGTCGAGGGCCCGGCGGAGGAGCAGTTCTCCTGGGAACTGGAGCGCTTCTGCGAACTGGCGCTGATCGCCAACCCCAATGCCCTGGAGTGCCTGCACTCCCCTCTGGTGGAACGGGTCACCCCCGTCGGCCGCGAACTCCTCTCCCTGCGCGACGCGTTCCTGTCCCGTCTCGCCCACCGGACCTTCGTCCGCTACGCGTTGGGCCAGCGCAGGAAGCTGCAGGCGGATGTGCGCAGTTACGGTGCACCACGCTGGAAGCACGCCATGCATCTGCTGCGGCTGCTGGCGAGTGGCCGGGATCTGCTGCGTACAGGAGAGCTGACGGTCGACGTCGGCGCGGCCAGGGAGGAACTGCTCGCGGTGAAGCGCGGCGAGGTTCCCTGGCCGGAGGTCGAACGCCGGATGACCCGCCTGGCCGAGGAGAACGACGAGGCGGCAGCGGGCTCCCCGCTCCCACCGGAGCCGGACCGGGCCCGGGTGGAGGACTTCCTGATCCGCACTCGCCGAGCGTCGGCGCTGTCACCCGGCGCCGGCTGAACGGGCCGGCCCGCAACCACCACCGGTCTGCTGCCCCGTGACGGCCGGTCCGGGGTCGCGCAGAGGAGTCCCCGCAGGGCGATGAAGAAGAATCCGGGCTCCCCCGCGTCGCTCCGGACGTTCGCCGCCCGGGGAGACTCCCCGGATGGGCACCGGGTCGCCACGGACCGTCCCGGCGGGGTCACCCCCGTGCGACCAGCACCGGGCCGAAGTCCGTGACCGGCAGCCCGGCCGCGTGCAGGTGCACCGTTTTCGTACGCATGGATCAAGAGTCCCAGAGCGCCCCCAGCGACAGCAGATCGCTGCGGTACTCGATCCGCTCCGACCACTCCTTGGGCCAGGCCGCGGCCCCCAGATGTGCCCCGGCCAGCGCCCCGGTCAGGCAGCCGATCGAGTCGGAGTCGCCGCGCGTGCAGGCGGCCCGGCGCAGGGCGGTGACCGGTTCATCGGGGAACAGCAGGAAGCAGTGCAGGGCCGTGGCGAGGGCGTCCTCAGCGATCCAGCCGTCACCGGTCGTCTCGCACGGGTCGTCCTCCGGTGACGGGTCGCGCAGGGCGTCCTGCACCCTGGCCAGTGCGGTCAGGCACTCGTCCCAGCCGCGCCGGATGTAGCTCTCGCCGGAGTCGTCGCCCGCGTACCGCCACAGGTCGCCGAGCCAGCGCGAGAGGTAACGGCTGCTGTTCTCGTACGCGTACGAGCGCAGCTGCCCGATCAGCCCCGCCGGCTCCGCGCCCTGCGCCAACAGGTACACCGCGCGCGCCATCAGGTCGGAGGCGGCGAGCGCCGTGGGATGTCCGTGCGTGAGGGCGGCCTGCAACTGCGCCGCGCCGGAACGCTGTTCCTCGCTCAGCCCGGGTACGAGTCCGACGGGCGCCACCCGCATATTGGCGCCGCAGCCCTTGGAGCCTGTCTGGCTGGCCTCCTGCCAGAGCCGGTCGCTGTCGAGCAGCCGGCAGGCGGTCATGCAGGTGCGGCCGGGGGCGCGGTTGTTGTCCGGTGAGTGGTACCACTCGACGAATTCTTCGCGTACCGGCCGGGTCAGCCGCAGCGCGGTGAGGAGTCCCCGGTCCATGGCGGTGCGGATGCCCCGCGCGAGGGCCAGCGTCATCTGGGTGTCGTCGGAGACGATCGCGGGACGCGGCAGCCGCATCTGCCGCCACGGCCCGCACTTGGCGAGGATCGAGGGCACGTTGTTGAATTCGGTCGGGAAGCCCAGCGCGTCACCGAGCGCGAGCCCGGTCAGCGCGCCGGTGGCAGCGCCCTTGGTGATGGTCCTGGTCACGATCATGTGCTTCTTCCTTCCGGTCGCAGCAGTGGAGGGTGCAGGGCGGTGGCGGCACCCGCCCGGTACAGGGCGGCCGGTTTCCCCCGTCCGCCGGTGCGGCGCGGTGATCCCTCCACGGCCTGGACGAAGCCGGGCGTGGTGAGGACCTTGCGCCGGAAGTTGGGTCGGTCGAGCTCGACGCCCCAGACGGTCTCGTACACCTGTTGGAGCTCGCCGAGGGTGAACTCGGCCGGGCAGAAGGCGGTGGCAAGACACGTGTACTCGAGTTTGGCGCCGATCCTGTCGTGTGCGTCGGCGAGGATGCGGTCGTGGTCGAAGGCGAGCGCGCCGAGTGCTCCGGCGTCCCACCAGCGGGCGTTGGCCGCGTCCCCGCCGCCGCGCGGCTCCGGCAGATCGGGGACGAGCGCGGCGTACGCGACGGAGACGACCCGCATCCTGGGGTCGCGGTCCGGATCGCTGTAGGTGCGCAGCTGTTCCAGGTGGAGGGCGGAGACGGTGGACTCGGTCAGCCCGGTCTCCTCCGCCAGCTCCCGGCGGGCGGCGGACTCGGCGGACTCACGGGGCAGGACGAAGCCGCCGGGCAGCGCCCAGTGCCCCTTGTACGGGTCCTCGCCGCGTTCGACGAGCAGGACGTGCAGCCGTCCGCCGCGGACCGTGAAGACCGCGAGGTCGACGGTGACGGCGAACGGCTCGAAGGCGTGCGGGTCGTAGCCCTCCGGGGCGGTGCTCATCGTCGCTCCGGGAGGGGTGCGGCGAAGTTCCATCCTGCGGCGAGCAGGGCGTCGACAGCGGTGAGCGCGGTCTCCAGGCGCTTCTCATGCGTCCCGGTCAGCTCGACGAACGTCCTGCCGGTGCGGGTGAGTTCGGCCCGGAACCGGTCGGTCATCCAGGGCCGCAGCTCCTCGCCGTCGCGCAGCCCGTCGTCCTCGAAGGCGACGCCGTCGTGGTCGGTGAGCAGCCACAGGTGATGGCCGACCCGGTCGGCGGTCTCCTCGACGAGCGGGTTGCGGCCGCCGACGTACCGCTCGTGCCAGACCGTGGTGGCGAAGGAGTCGGTGTCGCAGATGAGCACGGGGGACCCGGTCCGGGCGGCGGCCTCCTCCTTGGCGTTCTGCGCCTCGGCGATCAGCGGGAAGTCGTCGGTGGTGAAGGCGACGTCCTCCCACTGCGCCTGGGGCCACCGGGAGCGCAGTGCGGCCAGCTTCTGTTCGCTGAACTCCCGCCCGTACTCGGCGACGTACCGGGTCTGTGCCCAGACGCCGCCGCGCCGCCGATAGTGGTCGGCGAGGGCGCGGGCCATCGTGGTGGTTCCGGTGGACTCGGCGCCGAGGACGACGATCCGGCGGGTGAGCGCGGCCCGCACGGGCGGTTCGAGGAAGTCCCAGCAGCCCACCGGGTCCTTCCGGACGGCGGTGCCGGAGACCGGAAAGACCGTGCGGCCGGGGTCGACGCAGACGGATTCGGCACCGAAGCGGCGGGCCAGTTCGTCCCCGTACGACTCCGAGGTGAAGACGGCGTCGACCGGTTCCGGGACGGCCTCGGTGAAGACAGCCATGTGGGCGTCCCAGATGGCCGGATCATGGAGATCCATCCGGGTGTTGTCGACGGCGCCGACGACCCGTACGTCCGGATGCACCTCCCGCATCCAGGCGACGCGATCGGCGAGCGGGACGGACTCGACGGAGGCGGCGCAGACCAGGACGGTCAGCCGCTCGCAGCGGTCCTGGGCGGTGCGGACGAGGTGGTGATGGCCGGCGTGCGGCGGATAGAACTTGCCGAGCACGAGCCCGTGCGCGAACCGCTTCATCGGGCCACCTCCGCCAACTCCCGCTGCCGGACGGTGAGATCAAGCTTCCAGTTGCGCAGCCCGACCAGGCACAGCGTCAGGAACCCGACGTAGAGCAGGGAGGTCAGATAGAGCTCCTTGTACGCGTAGAGCGGGATGTACACCACGTCGGCGGCGATCCACAGCCACCACGACTCGACCAGCTTCCGGCACTGCCCGTACGTCGCCGCCAGCGACAGCGCGGTCGTCAGCGCATCCCAGAACGGCACGGTCGAGTCGGTGGCACGGTCGAGCAGGACCGTCAGGGCGAGGGTCCCCGCCACCCCCGCCGCGCACAGCCAGGCCCATTCGGTGCGCGTGGTGCTGCCCACCGGCAGGGCGGACGAACCCGGTCCACCCCCGTGGGTCCAGGTCCACCAGCCGTACACGGCAAGGGTGATGAAGACGATCTGCAGGCCGGCGTCGGCGTACAGACCGGACTGGGTGAACAGCAGGATGAAGAAGAGGTTGTTGGCGATGCCGATCGGCCAGTTGGCGAGGTGCTGACGGGCCACGAGCCAGACGCACAGCGCTCCGCTGCCGAAGCCGAGGACCTCGGTCCAGCTGACCGGGGTGTCCAGGACCGTCACCAAGGGTTGCTGCAGGGGATCGAGGATGTCCGCGAGACTCACACCCGCCTCCTTAATAGTCACTCTGACTATAAAGGCGCAATGACGGCAGCAAAAGGCCCGCGACCGATTCCTGTTCGAAAAACGAAGCCAGGAACCGGCCGCGGGCCGGAGAGCGGACGGAGCCGCGGGCGAAGGGGTCCTAGAGACCGACCTCCCGCATCAGCATGCCGACCTCGGTGTTGGTGAGGCGGCGGAGCCAGCCGGACTTCTGGTCGCCCAGCGGGATCGGCCCGAAGGACGTCCGTACGAGCCGCTCGACCGGGAAGCCCGCCTCGGCCAGCATGCGGCGGACGATGTGCTTGCGGCCCTCGTGGAGGGTCACCTCGACCAGGTAGTTCTTGCCGGTGTTCTCGACGACCCGGAAGTGGTCGGCGCGGGCGTACCCGTCCTCCAGCTGGATGCCGTCCTTGAGGCGCTTGCCCAGCTCGCGCGGGAGCGGTCCCTGGATGGCGGCCAGGTAGGTCTTCTTCACGCCGTACTTGGGGTGGGTGAGACGGTGGGCCAGCTCGCCGTGGTTGGTGAGCAGGATGATGCCCTCGGTCTCGGTGTCCAGCCGGCCGACGTGGAAGAGACGCGTCTCACGGTTGGTGACGTAGTCGCCGAGGCACTGGCGGCCGTCCGGGTCCTCCATCGAGGAGACGACACCGGCGGGCTTGTTCAGCGCGAAGAAGAGATACGACTGGGCGGCGACGGTCAGACCGTCGACCTTGATCTCGTCCTTGTGCACATCGACGCGCATGCCCTGCTCGACGACGATCTGCCCGTTGACCTCGACACGGGACTGCTCGATCAGCTCCTCGCACGCGCGGCGCGAGCCCATGCCGGCGCGGGCGAGGACCTTCTGCAGGCGCTCACCCTCCTGCTCGGCGCCCGGGAACGTCTTGGGCGTCCTGATGTCGGGCTTGTTCGCGTACCTGTCCCGGTTGCGCTGCTCGATCTTGGCGTCGAGCTCGCGCGGACGGGACGGGGCGCCCTGCGGTCCACGTCGCGGGCCGCCGCTCCTGCCGCCGCCCTGCGCGGTCTTCGGCCCGCCCTTGGCGCCACCGCGCGCCGCGGCGCCGCGGCCCTTGCGGGGGCCGTCGCCGCTCTTCTCGCCGGCACCGGTCGTGCCGCCCACGTCGTAGCGGCGCTCCTCGGGCCGGGGCCGGCGGGGACGCTGGTCCTGCCTGTCGTCACGCCCGGCGCCGCCACCCCGGGGGTTCCGGTTGCCGCCGCTCTTGCCGCTGCCGCTGTTCCTGCCACTGCTTCGCATCAAAATTCCGTCTTGTCGTCTGCGTGAGTATCCGGGGTGTCCGGTGCGTCCGGATCGAACGACGGCACACCCTCTAGCGTCTCAGCCTCGATCGCGTCCGCCTCGGGGAGGAAGGGCGCGAGCTCCGGGAGCTCATCCAGGCCGCGCAGGCCCATCCGCTCCAGAAAGTAGTTCGTCGTCCTGTACAGGATCGCACCTGTTTCGGGTTCCGCGCCCGCTTCCTCTACCAGGCCCCTCTGCAGGAGGGTCCGCATCACGCCGTCACAGTTCACACCGCGCACAGCGGAGACGCGTGAGCGGCTGACCGGCTGGCGGTACGCGACCACTGCCAGGGTCTCCAGAGCGGCCTGGGTGAGCCGGGACTGCTGGCCGTCCAGCACGAAGCCCTCGACGGCCTCCGCGTATTCCGGGCGCGTGTAGAAGCGCCAGCCGCCCGCGACCAGCCGGAGATCGAAACCGCGGCGCTGCACGGTGTACTCGTCGGCCAGCTCCCGCAGCGCATCGGCAACGGCCCGCCGGGGCCGCTCCAGCACCTTGGCCAGGTGTTCCTCGGTGGCGGGCTCGTCGACGACCATCAGGACCGCCTCCAGGGCAGGCTTGAGTTCAAGATCCGCGACGGTGGCACCGATGCTGTCCTGCTCGCTGCGCTCAGTCATGCCTCTGCGTCCTCCTGGACATCCTGGTCGAACTCGTCCGTCACCCTCGGTGAGGCATCCGTTCCCCCGGACCAGCGCACCATGAGCTCGCCGAGCGCCTCCTCCTGGTCGAGGGTGACGGCCTTCTCCCGGTACAGCTCCAGCAGCGCGAGGAACCGGGCGACGACGGTGAGGGTGTCCGCGGCGTCCTCGGTGAGCTGCCGGAAACTGATCTCCCCCGCCTCTCGCAGCCTCGCCACCACGATCTCGGCCTGCTCCCGCACGCTGACCAGCGGGGCGTGGATGTGATCGACGTACACCTGCGGCTTGGGCTTGGGCTGCATCGCCTTCACGGCGAGCCTGGCGAACCCCTCGGCGCCGATGCTGATGACCACCTCGGGCAGCAGGTCGGCATGGTGCGCCTCCAGCCCGACGGTCCGTGGAAAACGCCGTCCCTCCGACTCGAGCCGGGCGCTGAAGATTTCCGCGATGCGTTTGTACGCGCGGTACTGCAGGAGCCGCGCGAAGAGCAGGTCACGCGCTTCGAGCAGCGCCAGATCCGCCTCGTCCTCGACCTCGGCGGCGGGCAGCAGCCGGGCCGCCTTGAGATCGAGCAGGGTCGCGGCGACGACAAGGAACTCGGTGGTCTGGTCGAGATCCCAGTCCGGCCCCATGGCCCGGATGTGGGCCATGAACTCATCCGTGACCTTGGAGAGAGCGACTTCGGTCACATCGAGCTTGTGCTTGGAGATGAGCTGCAGAAGAAGATCGAACGGTCCCTCGAAGTTGGCGAGCCGAACGGTGAACCGCGCGTCGCCCGCGGGTTCCGCGGGCCCAGCGGGATCCCGCAGCTCCAGCTCCGCGGGCTCTGCGAGCGCCGCAGGCTCTCTGGCGGCAGCGGGGCCGTCGGCGTCCGCGGACGCGGTGCCGTGCCCGTCCGCCGCGGCCGCCCGCTCGCCGTGCGCCGACGTCACGTCGCCATATGTGACCGCAGAGGACTCCGTGGTCCCGGTGACGGGGAGGAGCGCGGCGGGCGGCATGGCCGGGGCGCCTGGCTCCCCCGGCCATCCGGTCACCGACGGCTCCTCCGCACCCGGCGCAGGCCGGCCCCCCGGACCACGCCCCAGGGGGCGCCGGGGCGTGCGGGCGGGCTCGTCGTTCGTCGGCATGGAGGTCCAGGGTGCGGCGGGATACGGGGGCGGGCAGCAGCCCGTTCAGGACGGGCCGGACCGCCGGTCGGCGGCGGCCGCTGCGGTACGGTCCGCCCGCTGAGCAGCGCGGCTCTCCGGGCAGGCTACCGGCGCCCCGCCGGTCAGCGGCCGCGCAGCCGCCGTACGAGGATGCTCGCGTCGCCCCGCGCCTCCAGGTCCGCGAGGACCACCGCGACCGCCTCACGGACGATCCGCCCGCGGTCGACGGCGAGCCCGTGCTCGCCGCGCAGCACGAGCCGCGCGTGCTCGAGGTCCATCAGTTCCTCGGCGGAGACATAGACGGTGATCTTCTCGTCGTGGCGTTCCCGGCCGCTGGGCCGCCGGTTCGCTCCGCGCCCGCCTCCGCGCCTGCGCTGCTGCTGGACGACCGGAACGGCCTCCTGCTGCGCGGCCGCGGAAGGGGAGGAGGCCGAGGGGCGGCGGGCCGCCTGCGCGGCCACGGCCACCCGGTCACTGTCGTTGCCGCGGCTGTGGGAATCCCCCGCGTCGGCCTCCGCCGGCGCGTGCTCCTCCTGAGGGTGTACGGCGTCGGCCTCGGCCGCTCCCCCGGTCGCTCCGGAGCTGTCCGCCGCGGTCTCGTTCTCACCGGCCGGAGCCGGTACCCGCGCCTCGCCGTTCGCCTTGCGCCGCCGGTCCGCGGGGGACGAGGACTGCAACCCCATCCCCCCGGTGGTACGGAACAGTTCGTCGGCCCCGGGCAGACTCACTCGGCGTGACACCGGGCGAGCACCTCCCTGGCGAGCTGGCGATAGGCGGCGGCACCGACCGAGTTGGAGGCGTACGTAGTGATGGGCTCACCAGCGACCGTGGTCTCCGGGAAACGCACCGTGCGCCCGATCACCGTGTGGTAAACGTGCTCGTCGAAGGCCTCGACGACCCGCGCGAGCACCTCGCGGCTGTGCACCGTACGGGAGTCGTACATGGTCGCAAGGATGCCGTCGAGCTCCAGCTCCGGGTTGAGCCGCTCCTGGACCTTCTCGATGGTCTCGGTGAGCAGTGCCACGCCGCGCAGAGCGAAGAACTCGCACTCGAGCGGCACTATCACCTTGTGAGCGGCCGTCAGGGCGTTCACCGTGAGCAGGCCCAGCGAGGGCTGACAGTCGATCACGATGTAGTCGTAGTCGGCCATCAGCGGCTTCAGGGCGCGCTGCAGCGTGGACTCCCGGGCCACCTCGCTGACCAGCTGCACTTCGGCAGCCGACAGGTCGATGTTGCTCGGGAGCAGGTCCATGTTGGGCACGGCGGTCTTCAGGAGGACCTCGTCGGCCGACATGCCCCGCTCCATGAGCAGGTTGTAGACCGTGAGGTCAAGCTCCATCGGGTTGACGCCGAGACCGACGGACAGGGCGCCCTGCGGGTCGAAGTCGACGAGCAGGACACGGCGTCCGTACTCCGCGAGTGCGGCACCCAGGTTGATGGTCGACGTGGTCTTGCCGACACCGCCCTTCTGGTTGCACATCGCGATGATCTTCGCGGGACCGTGGTCGGTCAGCGGACCCGGGATCGGGAAGTAGGGCAGGGGCCGGCCGGTCGGGCCGATCCGCTCGCGGCGCTGGCGGGCAGCGTCGGGCGCGAGGGTGGCCGCGTACTCCGGATCGGGCTCGTACTCGGCGTCGGGGTCGTAGAAGTGCCCCTGGGGCACCTCGTCGAAGTCGGCGAAGTGGGCGGTCTCTCGGCCACTCTCGTTGCCGGCCATGGCGTTCACGTTTAGGCCGTCCATCATCTGGGGGGCTGTCGTCATGTGCTGGTGGGTGGCGAAGGTGCGGACAGCGACGGAGCCGACAGCCTCCAGCCCGTTCGGGCTCTGGCCCCGTGCAGGCATCCCTGGTTGAACACCCCCGGGAGTAAATGTCGACTCATTCACAAGTCGTCTTACCTCCTTGGACGTGACCAGGAAACTTATCGATAGGTCAGCGTGACACCATGCCGACGATTGGCGACTCTATGGCGTGTCACCGGTTCGCAGCAACACAATCCGCCGGACCCGGCCCGATGTGTCGGCAATCGGACACCCCCCTGTCAAGGGTGCGCAGTCATTCCGGCGCACATTTCACAACTGCATGAAACGGGCAAAGGGTTACATTCAGCGCAAGTTGCGCGAAGGCCTCGCGGGGGCCGACACACGTCCGGCCGGACCTTGCTCGGCAAGGTCCGGCCGGACGTGCGGGGTTGACGGGATGCGTTGACTCGTCAGCCGAGAAGGGTGCTCAGCTCGACGTGCTCCAGGCCGTGCGCCTCCGCCACCTCGCGGTAAACAACCTGGCCCTCATGGGTGTTGAGGCCCTTCGCGAGCGCGGCGTCGCGGCGCAGCGCCTCGACCCAGCCGCGGTTCGCGAGCTCCAGGATGTACGGCAGTGTCGCGTTGGTGAGCGCGTACGTGGAGGTGTTCGGCACCGCGCCGGGCATGTTGGCGACGCAGTAGAAGACCGAGTTGTGGACCGTGAAGGTCGGGTCGGCGTGCGTCGTCGGGTGCGAGTCCTCGAAGCAACCACCCTGATCGATTGCAATGTCGACAAGTACACTTCCGGGCTTCATCTTGGCGACGAGCTCGTTGGTGACCAGCTTCGGGGCCTTCGCGCCGGGGATCAGCACGGCACCGATGACGAGGTCGGCCTCGACGACGGCCTTCTCCAGCTCGAAGGCGTTGGAGACGACGGTCTTGACCTTGGTGCCGAAGACCTTGTCGGCCTCGCGCAGCTTGTTGATGTCCTTGTCGAGCAGCGTGACGTGGAAGCCGAGCCCGACGGCGATCTGCGTGGCGTTCCAGCCGGAGACACCGCCGCCGATGACGACCGCCTCACCGGGGGCAGTGCCCGGGACACCGCCCGGCAGCACGCCACGGCCGCCGACCGAGCGCATCAGGTGGTAGGCGCCGACCTGGGGGGCCAGGCGGCCCGCGACCTCGGACATCGGCGCGAGCAGCGGGAGTGCACGGTTCGCGGTCTCGACGGTCTCGTACGCGATGGCGGTGGTACCGGACTCCAGCAGCGCGTCCGTGCACTCGCGGGAGGCGGCGAGGTGCAGGTAGGTGAAGAGCGTCTGGTCCTTGCGGAGGCGGTGGTACTCCTCGGCAACCGGCTCCTTGACCTTCAGCAGCAGGTCGGCCGTGGCCCAGACCTCGTCGGCGGTGGGCAGGATCTGCGCACCGGCGGCGGCGTACTCCTCGTCCGTGATCGAGGACCCGACGCCGGCGTTCTGCTCGACGACGACCTGGTGGCCGTTGCGGACGAGCTCATGCACACCGGCGGGCGTGATGGCCACGCGGAACTCGTTGTTCTTGACTTCGCGGGGGATGCCGACCTTCACGTCGATCACGGTCCTTGACTCAGAGGGTTACTCGGGCACAGCGGTACATACCCGGACACACTTAGTGTAAATGGAGACACCACGGAGGTTCGCGGTAAGACCAGTCTAATGAAGGGCTTCCTGCTGTCTAGCCTTACAAAGCATTAATTTTCTGCCGACACACTGCGGATTTCGTAGGTAGAGCCATTCTCGCCCAGTAGCCTGCCCGCCATACCGCGGTGCAGCCGGGCCGCAGCGGGGTCTCCGAGCCGTTCGAGGGTGTCGGCCAGCCGGAGCTCCAGCGCCGCCTGCAGGCGTACGTCCTTCGCCTGCCGCGCCCACTCCACGGCCTCCTGGCAGGTCTGCAGCGACTCCTGCGGCCGCCCCGCGTACTCCTGCACCCGCGCGGCCTCACTGAGCGCCCGCGCCTGGGCCGGCAGGTCGCCGAGCCTGCGGTACCCGGCGGCCGCGGCCCGCCAGTTCCGCAGCGCCTCACCGTACCGCCCGGCATAGGTGTGGACAGCGCCGAGCCGCCCGTACAACCGCGCCTCGTCGGCACGCTCGCCCTGAGTGAGCCGCTGCGCGAGCGCCCGGCCGAACCAGTCGGAGGCCCGGTGGAAGTCCCCCAGCTCGGCGTAGGCGCCGCCTACGGATTCCATCGCCCTGCCGGTCGCGTACGGGTCCTTCGCCGCCCGCCCGGCGTCCAGCGCGGCCCGGTATCGGTTCAGCGCCTCCTTCGTACGCCCGGTCCTGGCATCCAGATCGGCGAGATTGAGCAGCGCGGCAGCCTGCTCACGGGGCAGCTCGCGCCGCTCGGCGACGGCCAGGACCAGTCCGTGCAGCCCGTACAGATCGGGTGCGGCGGCCTCGGTACCCTGGTGCACGGCCAGCGCCCGCACCAGCGCGGCCACCAACCGCCGTGCCAGGGTGTCGAGTTCACCGTCCTCGACGGCGATCCGGGCGGAGGCGAGCAGAGCGGGCCGGCGGATCCGCAGCCAGGCGGCGGCCGCTTCGGGATGCGGGAAGCGCAGCGAGCGCGGCAGCCCGGCGAGCTTCTTGCCGGCCGGAGAGCCCTCCGGCTCGGTGACCGCCCGGCAGGACTGCAGCTGCCGTACGGTCCGCTCCAGCATCCGGGCCCGGGCCAGCTGGATCTCGGCCGGCCGGTCCCGGTCCGCCAGCAGGGCGCGCAGCAACGGGACGAGGCAGCCGGGCACCTCGTACTGCGACAGCTCCGCGCCATTGGTCCGCAGCAGGCCCAGCAGGACGAAGTCGTCGAGGGTCGACTGGGCGGCCGAGACCGAGCAGCCGGCCAGCGCGGAGGCGGTGTGGACGTCGGCGAGTCCGGCCGGGGCGAGCGCGAGCAGGCGCAGTATCCGAGCGGCGGTCGGCGGCAGGGATTCGTGGACCATCCGGAAGGCACGGGCCAGCGGGCGGGCAACGGTGGACTGCTCGTCGTCGTCCGGCAGCTCGTGCAGCTGCTTGGTGACGTCGGCGACCGATGCCATCGGATGGGCGGCGAGCCAGCCGCCGATCATGACCAGGGCGGCCGGCTGCCCGCCGCACACCTCGGCGAGGGTCTCAGCGGTCCTCGGGTCGACGGTGATCCTGACCTGGCCGATGGTGCGGGCCAGCAACTGGACGGCGGAGCCCGCGTCGAGACCGCCGAGGGTGCAGGGCCGGACGCCGGGAATGCCGGTCAGCGGGCCCTGCGCGGTGGCGACGACGAGGCAGTCCGGGTTGTCCGGCAGCAGCGGGTCGACCTGCTCGGCGTCGGCCGCGTCGTCGAGCAGCAGCAGGGCGCTCCGCGCGGCGAGGGCCTCGCGGACCATCTCGGACAGTTCGTCACCGTCCGCGCCGGGCGGGCCGGTGACGCCCAGTTGGTCGAGGAGCTCGCGTGCGGTGCGTTCGGTCGGGACGGGCGCGCCGCCGGGTTCGGTGAGCCGGACCCGGAGCAGCCCGTCGGGGTAGTCGCCGGAGTCCATGAGCCCGCGGGCGAGTTCCTCGGCGAGTGCGGTACGTCCGGAGCCGGGACGTCCGGCGATCAGCAGGACCCGGGCACGGGCGGTCTTGCGGCCGGCCAGGGTGTCCAGCCCGGCACGTTCGATATCGTCCCGCAGCGCCTTCAACTCGCGTTCGCGGCCGAAGAATCGGGATGGTGCGGCGCCGGACGGCTCCTCGGTACCCGCTGCCGTCGCCGGGCCGCTGGCGCCCACCGCCTGATCCGTCACGGGCCATGCTCCACTTCGCTGCACGCGTTGCCCGCCGGGACTCCGGGCAGGGCATTCCGAGCGTAGTTCAGGCGTATGCGCCCTCAGAGTGGAGCGCGGCGGGAGCACCCCCCGATCGGATCAGCAGTTCGTCCGATCGGAAGACTTAAAGTGCCCGGCAGTAGGCTTCGCGGCGTCGTGGGGCCGGCGCACGCACCTCGCGGCGTTGTCGTCAATCACCAACGCTCCGCGTTGGCTCAATCCTCCGCCTTGCGATGCACGCACCCCAGCCCCGCTCCTTCACCCGCGCTGCCTACTGCCGGGCACTCTTACCTGTGTCCTGATGGACCGTCAGACCTCGAACGGCCGGGCCGGCCACGGCGCCTCGGCCGGCCGCAACGAATCGATCCCGTCACCGGCGAGCACCGCCGCGAGCGAGAGGACACCCACCACGAGGCAGTTGTTGTGCAGCTCCCCGGCGAGCACCCCCCGTACGAGCTCCGGCAGCTCCACCCGTGCCAGCTCCATGTCGGCCTCCTCCTCGGAGACCGCGAAGCGCTCACCGTCCGCCTCGGAGAGATTCCGGGCGAGGAAGATCCGTACGGCTTCGTCGCAGCCGCCGGGCGTGGTGTAGACGTCGGTCAGCACCCGCCAGTCCTCGGCCTTGGCGTACGCCTCCTCGTAGAGCTCGCGCTGCGCCGCGTGCAGCGGATTCTCACCGGGGACGTCGAGCAGTCCGGCGGGGATCTCCCAGAGCTTGTGGCGCACGGGGTGCCGGTACTGCCGCAGTACGAGGACCCGGCCCGCGTCGTCGAGTGCGAGCACGGCGACCGATCCGGGGTGGACCTGGTAGTCGCGGCGGACGACCGATCCGTCGGGCATCACCACGTCATCGGTGCGGACGCTGGTCTTGTTGCCCGTGAAGGGGGTCCCGGTCGCAGTGACCTGCCACTCTTCTGGCGTGTCCTGGATAACCATCTACGTCCTCCCACAAAAAACAGAAACCGGGGTACGGACCCTCGATCGATCCGTACCCCGGTCAACGGTAACGCCTGCCTGCCGCCGGACTACTTGCCCGACGTGGCGCCCTGCTTGCTGTCTGCCCGGGTGCCCGCCTTGCGCTCGACGGCCGCCTTCACCAGGCCCGCGAAGAGCGGGTGCGGGCGGGTCGGGCGGGAACGGAGCTCCGGGTGCGCCTGGGTGGCGACCAGGTAGGGGTGGATCTCGCGCGGGTACTCGACATACTCGACGAGCTTGTTGTCCGGCGAGGTGCCGGAGAAGACCAGACCGGCCTTCTTCTCCAGCTCGGCGCGGTAGGTGTTGTTGACCTCGTAGCGGTGGCGGTGACGCTCCTCCACGTACGGCTGGTCGCCGTACGCCTCACGGACCACCGAGCCCTCGGCGAGCTTCGCCGGGTACAGGCCGAGCCGCATGGTGCCGCCCAGGTCACCCGCGCCCTCGACGTAGGCGAGCTGCTCCTCCATCGTCGAGATGACGGGGTGGGAGGTGGCGGCGTCGAACTCGGTGGAGTTGGCGTCGGGGATCTCGGCGAGGTTGCGCGCCGCCTCGATCACGATGCACTGCAGGCCGAGGCAGAGGCCGAGCAGCGGCACCTTGTTCTCACGGGCGTACTGAATGGCACCGATCTTGCCGTTGACACCGCGGTCGCCGAAGCCGCCGGGAACGCAGATGGCGTCGACGTCGGAGAGCTGCCTGGCGGCACCGGCCGGGGTCTTGCAGTCGTCGGAGGCGACCCACTTGACCTTGACCCGGGCCTTGTTCGCGAAGCCCCCGGCCCGGATGGCCTCGGTGACGGAGAGGTACGCGTCGGGCAGGTCGATGTACTTGCCGACGAGCGCGACGGTGACCTCGTGGTCGGGGTTGTGGACGCGGTCCAGCAGGTCGTCCCAGGTGGTCCAGTCCACATCGCGGAACGGCAGGTCGAGCTTGCGCACCACGTACGCGTCCAGACCCTCGGTGTGCAGCACCTTCGGAATGTCGTAGATCGACTTGGCGTCGATGGCGGCGACCACCGCGGCCTCGTCGACGTCACACATCAGCGAGATCTTGCGCTTGATGGAGGTCGGCACGTCACGGTCGGCGCGCAGCACGATGGCGTCCGGCTGGATACCGATGTTGCGCAGCGCCGCGACGGAGTGCTGGGTGGGCTTGGTCTTGAGCTCGCCGGACGGGCCGATGTACGGCAGCAGCGAGATGTGCACGACGAAGACGTTGTCCCGGCCGACCTCGTGACGGACCTGGCGGACGGTCTCCAGGAACGGCAGCGACTCGATGTCGCCGACCGTGCCGCCGACCTCGGTGATGACGACGTCGACGTCGTCGGTGGCCATGCGGCGGATACGGTGCTTGATCTCGTTGGTGATGTGCGGAATGACCTGCACGGTGTCACCGAGGTACTCGCCGCGCCGCTCCTTGGCGATGACCTGCGAGTACACCTGGCCGGTCGTGACGTTGGCGGAGCCGTCGAGGTCGACGTCGAGGAAGCGCTCGTAGTGGCCGATGTCCAGGTCGGTCTCGGCGCCGTCGTTGGTGACGAACACCTCGCCGTGCTGGAACGGGTTCATCGTGCCCGGGTCGACGTTCAGATAGGGGTCGAGCTTCTGCATGGTGACCCGAAGGCCCCGCGCCTTGAGCAGGGCACCCAGGCTGGAGGCAGTCAGACCCTTGCCGAGAGATGAGGCGACACCCCCGGTGACGAAGATGTGCTTGGTCGTCGTGGATGTGGGCTGCATAGCCAAAGGGGGCTCCCGTGGTCGCGGATCTTGAGGTGCGTACCGGCGTTCCCATCCGGACATTCGGAGGCGCCGTCGCTGCGGTTCGGGGGCCTCGTCCGCTGTTGCTGACGACCACCGGTCCACGGGCTACCAGGGTATCAGCGACTGAGGGAGCCCGCTTCCGGCCACACCCGGCACACTCGTTGCACAGAATCACCGCACCACCTTCACGCCCCACCCGTTCGGCGCAGACGTGTTGCCGGGACCGTCGCGCGGATCATGCACGTGCGTCGTATCCTGCTCGGACACTCGCCCCGGGCGAGGCATTGGAGCCCTCGGCTCACCACAACAACCCCTTGCAACGACCTCTTGACCCGCAGTAAGCGCCCCACGGGGCGACATGGCCGTTCGACTGGAGATGCACGTGGCCGGGCGCATCGAGGATTACGCACTCATCGGAGACATGCAGACCGCTGCCCTGGTCTGCCGGGACGGCACGGCCGACTGGCTGTGTCTGCCCCGCTTCGACTCGCATGCCATCTTCGCGGGACTGCTGGGTACCGAGGAGCACGGCTTCTGGCGCCTGGGCCCCGCGCACGCGACCGGGACGGAGCCACCGGCAGCAACCCGGCGGCGCTACCGCGGGGACTCCCTCATCCTGGAGTCGGAGTGGGATACGCCGCGCGGCACGGTCCGCGTGACCGACTTCATGCCCCCGCGTGACGGCGCGCCGCAACTGATCCGGATCGTGGAAGGGATCAGCGGCCGGGTGCCGATGCGCTCCGAGCTGCGCATGCGGTTCAGCTACGGGCGGGTCATCCCGTGGGTGCACAAGGTCGACGGCCGTACGGTCGCGGTCGCCGGCCCGGACTCCGTCTGGCTGGACACGCCCGCCGACACGTACGGCGAGAACCTGACGACGTACTCCGACTTCACCGTCGCGCCGGGAGACCGGATCGCCTTCACCGTCAGCTGGCAGCCCTCGCACCACGAGCCGCCCGGACTGCCGGACCCCGAGGGGTCGCTGGAGGCGACGGAGGACTTCTGGCGCGAGTGGGTCGAGCAGTGCACGTACCACGGCCCCTACCGTGAGGCGGTGGTCCGCTCCCTGATCACCCTGAAGGCACTGACGTACGCGCCGACCGGCGGCATCGTCGCCGCCCCGACCACCTCCCTGCCGGAGGACATCGGCGGCTCGCGGAACTGGGACTACCGCTACACCTGGCTGCGCGACGCGGCGATCACCCTCTCCTCGCTGCTGCGCACCGGCTACCGCGAGGAGGCCCGCGCCTGGCGCGAGTGGCTGTTGCGGGCGGTCGCGGGTGACCCGGAGAACCTGCAGATCATGTACGGCATCGCGGGCGAGCGCGAGCTGGGCGAGGCCGAGCTGGACTGGCTGCCCGGTTACGAGAATTCACGCCCGGTCCGGGTCGGCA
The DNA here is from genome assembly GCF_044455345.1 of Streptomyces sp. NPDC051286. Classification (NCBI taxonomy): domain Bacteria; kingdom Bacillati; phylum Actinomycetota; class Actinomycetes; order Kitasatosporales; family Streptomycetaceae; genus Streptomyces; species Streptomyces sp. NPDC051286. The sequence continues at coordinate 86,214 of NZ_JBITER010000028.1, forward strand.
ACGGCGCGGCGGGCCAGCTGCAGCTCGATGTGTACGGCGAGGTCACCGAGGCGCTGCACCTCGCCCACATGACGGGCCTGACCCGCAACGACTACGCGACGGGCCTCCAGCTCAAGCTGATCTCGTACCTGGAGAACCACTGGGACGAACCGGACGAGGGCATCTGGGAGGTGCGCGGGCCGCGCCGTCACTTCGTCCACTCCAAGGTCATGGCCTGGGTCGCCGTCGACCGCACCATCAAGCTGATCGAGTCCGGGGACATCGAGGGACCTCTGGAGCGGTGGCGGGAACTGCGCGACACCATCCACCGCGCTGTCTGCGAAAACGGCTACGACAAGGAACGCAACACCTTCACCCAGTCCTACGGGTCGAGGGAGCTCGACGCGTCGCTGCTGCTGATCCCGCAGATGGGCTTCCTGCCCCCGGACGACAAGCGGGTCATCGGCACGATCGAGGCGATCCAGCGCGAGCTGTCCACGGAGGACGGCTTCGTGCTGCGCTACCCCACCAAGGGCGAGAACGCGGGCGTCGACGGTCTCGAGGGCGACGAGGGCGCGTTCCTGGCGTGCTCGTTCTGGCTGGCCGACGACCTGGCGATGATCGGACGGGTCGACGAGGCACGCCAGCTCTTCGAGCGGCTGCTCTCGCTCCGCAATGACCTGGGACTGCTCGCGGAGGAGTGGGATCCGCGGCTGCAGCGGCAGGTGGGGAACTTCCCGCAGGCGTTCAGCCATGTGCCGCTGATCGACACGGCGCTGCGGCTGACGGCGAGCGGGGCCTACGTCGGCTGACCGCCGGCCGCCGGATGCATGGCAGTGCGGTCTTCCCGGGCCGGTGCGGTCCGGGAACCGCCCTACGATGGAACTGACCTGTCACGCCCTCGGAAGGGGGCATCATGACGCCCCGCAGCACCGCCGGCACCAGCGACGCCACCGGTACGACGGACCTCGCCTTGGACAGTCTCCGCCGCGATCTCACCGGCGAGGCCTTCGCACCCGGGGACGCCGGATACGACGAGGCGCGCATGATCTTCAACGGCATGATCGACCGGCGGCCCGCAGTGGTCGCCCAGTGCGCGTCGGAGGCGGACGTGTCGCTGTCGGTCCGGTTTGCCCGTGAGCACGGCCTGGAGATCGGGGTCCGTGGCGGCGGCCACAGCGTCGCGGGCATGTCGCTCACCGACGGCGGACTGGTGGTCGACCTCCGCCGCATGAACAGCGTGACGGTCGCCCCGAACGACCAGGCGGCACGCATCGGCGGCGGCGCGACCATGAGCGATCTGGACCGGGCCACCCAGCCGTACGGTCTGGCGACCACCGGTGGCCGGGCCTCCACCACCGGTGTGGGCGGCTTCACACTAGGCGGCGGCTCCGGCTGGCTGGAGCGGAGATTCGGTCTGGCCTGCGACAACCTGCTGGCCGCCGAGCTGGTGACCGCGGACGGCAGCACCGTCCACGCGAGCCTCGACGAGAATCCTGAACTGTTCTGGGCACTGCATGGCGGCGGCGGCAACTTCGGCGTCGCCACCTCACTCACCGTCGACCTGCACGAACTGCCGGAGATGTCCTTCGCGCTGCTGCTGTACCGCCCCGAGGCCGGTCCCGAAGTGCTGCGTACGTACCGGGACCTGATGGCCTCCGCGCCGGACGAGGCCGGCGGAGCCCTTCTCTACATCACCGGGCCGCCCGAGGACTTCGTACCGGAGCATCTGGTCGGCACACTCGTCTGCGGCGTCCTGCTCACCTGTACCGGGCCGTCGGCCCGGGCCCGGGAACTGGCCGGGCCGCTGCTCGCCCTCGACCACGAGTCCGAGGTGATCACCGACATCCCGTACGCGGACCTGCAGTGCATGCTCGACGCCCCGCCCGGGATGCGGAACTACTGGTCCGCCGAGTACCTGGACACCCTCCCGGACGAAGGGGTGGACCTGTTCTGCTCCCGTGCCGCCGACATGCCCGTCCCCTCCGCTTCGCAGCACGCCCTCTTCCCGATGGGCGGCGCGGTGGCCCGCGGCCCGGCCGAGTACCCGCTGCCGTGGCGCACCGCCCGCTGGGCCGTACACCCGTTCGGCGTCTGGGAGAGCCCGTCCGACGACGAGCGCGGCCGCCAGTGGGTACGTCAGGTGCGCGCCGATGTGCGCCCCTGGTCCACCGGCGCCGTCTACCTCAACTTCATCGGGCGCGAGGGCTCGGGCCGGGTCGTCGCCGGACTCGGCGCCGAGAACCATGCCCGGCTCGCCGCGGTCAAGGCCGCGTACGACCCCGACAACATGTTCCACCTCAACCACAATGTCGAACCTGCCGCCGCCCGGTGAACTCCCCCGACGACGGCTCCGCAGCACCCGGCCGGTACCTTCCTGACCAGGACGACAGCCCGCCCGACCCGAACAGAAGCACGAGGCCAGAACCAGTGGAGAACCAAGGCGGAATCACCGTGCAGCGCGCCCTGGAGCTGCCGGGGCTGCGCAGCGGACTCCCCGAGGTGGTGGCCGGCGCGGACCGGCTGAACCGCACGGTGCGCTGGGTGCACGCGGGCGAGGTCCCGAACATCGCGTCCCTCCTCAAGGGCGGTGAGCTGCTGCTCACCACCGGTCTGGGGCTGGGCACCCGCCCCGCCGAGCAGCGCACCTTCGTGCGCAGGCTCGCCGACCGAGGGATCGCCGCCCTGGTGGTGGAGCTCGGGCCGCGCTTCAGCAGACTGCCCGCCTCGATCGTGGACGCCGCGCGGGCAGCCGGTCTGCCGCTCGTGCAGCTGCACCGCGAGGTGCCGTTCGTGACGGTGACCGAGGAGATCCACACCGAGATCGTCAACGGCCATTACGCGCTGCTGCGGCAGGCCGAGGACGTGCACCGGCGGTGCACGGAGGCGCTGCTCGGCGGCGGCGGGATCCCGCAGGTGCTCGGCATCCTGGCGGACTTCACCGCCAACCCGGTTTTCCTGGAGACGGCGGACGGCCAGCTGCTGTACGCGGCGGGCACCGAGTCCGGTCCGGTCTCCGCCGATCCGCTCCAGGTGTGGGACGGGATGCGCGGCGGCCGGGCGGCCCGCGAGGCACCGCCCACGGGTGCGGTGCTGGTGGATGTGCCGGGCGGCGGCCCCGGGTCCGGTTCGGTACGGGCCAGGCTGGTGCTCCTCGCGGTGTCCGGGCCGCTGGTGACGGTGCACCGGATGGCGGCGGAGCGGGCGGCGGGCATCCTCGCCGTGGTGCTGATGCAGGCCCGCCAGGAGGAGGAACTCGCCGCGCGCGGCCGCGGCGACTTCCTGACGGACCTCGCGGAGGGCCGGATCGCTCCGGAGGACGCACCCGCGCAGGCCCGCGTACTGGGCTTCAAGCCGGGCGCGGCGCCGCTGCTGCCCGTGGTGATGCGACTGGCCCCCGAGCTGTCCCTGTCGGGCAATTGGGCGCTGATGGCGCGCGCGGTCCTGGAGGAGCTGTCATCGGTGGGCATGCCGGTGCTGCTCGGCGTCCGCCCCGTGGAGGGCAGGGTTCCGCTGCTGCTCGGCCTGCGGTCCGAGTCGGAGCGTACGGCGGTGGCCGACCGGGTCGCGGCGGCGCTGCGGGCCGGCGTCGAGCGGGCCGGGCTGGAACGGGCGGGCACGCAGCCGCCGGTCGTGGTGGTCGGGGTCGCCGGCGGCTGGGCAGCGGCCGGGGCGGGACTGCGGCACGCGGCGGAGACGGCGACGGCCGCGCGGGGGCTCAGCAACCGGCCCTGGTACGACGCCCGGCGCCTGGACATCGACCTGCTGCTGTGGCGGCTGCGGGACCATCCGGACCTGGCGGCGTTCGTGGAACGGGCGATCGGCCCGCTGCGCGATCACGACCGCACCTCGCGCCCGCCGCTGCTGCCCACCCTGGAGTCGTATCTCGCCCACGCGGGCCGCAAGGCGGAGACGGCCCGCGAACTGCACCTGAACCGCCAGACCCTCTACAACCGTCTGGCCCGCATCGGCGAGCTGCTTGGCACCGACCTGGACGACCCCCAGACGGTCCTGGCTCTTAGCTTGGCCCTGAGAGCCCGCCGCCACGCCAAACCGGGCGCATCAGGGGACTGAGAGCAAGACGGCCGTGGGACGCTCCGGCATCCCCGCCGTCACCTCACCATCCCCGCCCGGTCGCCAGCTGCTGAGTCAACTCGTCGTAGATACTGAGGACTTGCGCGATCGTCTCGTCCTCCGTGGGCCAACTCGCCGCCTGCGCAAGCCCCGCGCCGACCATCCGCTCCCGAGCCGCCGGGTCCCCCAGCAGCCGCACAACGACCCGCGCCATGGCTTCCGCGTTGCCGTACGGCACAAGTTCCGCCGCTTCCCCGACCAGTTCGGGCATTCCGCCCACCGCCGTGGCAACCAACGGCACCCCCATCCGCAGCGCCTCCTGCGCCACCGGCGACCGCGCCTCCCACCGGCTGGGCAGCAGGGCCAGATCGGCGACGGCAAGAAGCTCGGCGACGTCGTCACGGCTCCCGATCAGCCTGATGGGCAGTTCCTCGTCCTGGATCCGCCGCTGGAGCGCACCACGCTCCCGCCCCTCCCCCGCGATGACCAGCAGGGGTACGGGGTCGAGTTGACGCCATATCCGTGCCGCATCGAGCAGCGTGTCGTACCCGTGATGCGGCACCAGACTGCCGATGGAGACAAGTAACGACCGCCCCACCACTCCGAGTTCGGCCCGCACCTTGCCATCGTCGCGGACAGCGGCGGGAATGCGCGACAGGGGAATGACGACCGGCGCGAGTCTCGCGTCACGCGCGCCTCGCCGCCGCGCCCGGTCGACCAGATCCGACGACGCACCGAGCACAACGGCCGCCGTCCGGGCGGCCCTTCGCTCCAGGAGGTGGAGCAGCCGGCTGCGGGCACCTTCGGCGTACGCCCGGGTGTGCCAGGTCAGAACCAGGGGGGTGCGCCGCCCGCCGAGCGCAAGACCGGTGCGTACGGCGGCGTGCAGCCCGTGCGCATGGACCACGTCCGCCCCCGCGCAGGCGCCCCGCAGGGCAGCGACGGCGGCGGGGTCGCTGCACCGCGGTACGGGGACGAAGCGGGCCCCCGTACCGGAGAAGTCGTAGGCGCGGTCCAGCTCGGCCGGGGCGCAGACGGTGACGTGCACGCCTCTCGCCACCAGCCCCCCGGCCAGCGAACTGACGTGAGCGCTGCTGCCCGCACTGCCGCCGCCCAGGACTTGGACCGTACGCAGCTGTGACACGTTGAATGGCTCCCGGAGCTACCGAGTCGGCGGTATGTGCACCGCCAAGGATGCCAGTCCGTACGCACGTTCCGGCACCTCGGAGCCGTGGTTCCGGTGTGCGCAGCGACAACCGGGCGTGCGTTACCACCCGGACGGGTGAGGACAACGGTGCGATAGTGCCACGCCGGTGACCCGGTTCCCGGCGACGCGTCAGCGCCCCGACAGCACGTCACCGATCCGGCAGCGCCGGGCAAGCCCGCTGATCCGGTCCCCGTACACCGCCGCGACCAGGAACCCCGCCGCCTACCCGTCCGCCCGCGCCGCGGCCAGCAGCTCCTCCGCATGCGCCCGCGCCGTCTCCGAGTCCTCCTGCCCCGCAAGCATCCGGGACAGTTCCCGTACCCGGTCCTCGCCCTCCAGGACCGTGACACCGCTCCGGGTCACCGCCCCGTCGACCGTCTTCTCGACCAGCAGCTGCCGGTCGGCGAACGCCGCCACCTGCGGCAGGTGCGTGACGACGACCACCTGCGCGGACTTGGCGAGCTTCGCCAGCCGCCGTCCGACCTCGACGGCCGCCTTGCCGCCGACGCCCGCGTCGACCTCGTCGAAGAGGTACGTGGGTACGGGGTCGGAGCCCGCGAACACCACCTCGACGGCGAGCATCACCCGGGACAGCTCACCGCCCGACGCGCCCTTGGCGATCGACCGGGGCTGGGCGCCGGGGTGCGGGGCCAGCAGCAGTTCCACCTCGTCGGCGCCGGACGGACCGTAGAGCACGCTCCGCCCGCCGATGTCGATGCCGGACGCCTCGTCCGCCGCGTCGGTCTGCCGGATGTCGAAGGAGACCCGGGCGTGCGGCATGGCGAGGGAGGCCAGTTCCTCGGTCACCGCTTCGGCGAAGAGTGCCGCCGCCGCCGTCCGCGCATCGGTCAGCGCTTGTCCGAGCCCGGAGAGTTCGGCCCGCAGCGCGTCCCGTTCGGCCGTCAGCTCGCCGATCCGGTCGTCGTCGCCCTCGAGTTCGGTGAGCCGGCGCGCCCCTTCCTCGGCCCAGGCGAGCACGGCGGCGATGTCCTCGCCGTACTTGCGGGTGAGTGCGGTGAGCGCGGCGCGCCGCTCCTCCACCGCGGCGAGCCGCAGCGGGTCGGCGTCCAGCTGGTCGGCGTACCCGGCCAGTTCGCCCGCCACATCGGCGAGCAGGATGGAGATCTCGCCGATCCGGTCGGCGAGCGCGGCGAGCGCCGGGTCGTGGGCGCGGACGGCGTCGAGCGACCGCCCGGCCGCGGCGACGACGGTCGTCGCGTCGACGGCCTCCTGGTCCTCCGGGTTGCCCGCGAGCGCGGCGTGCGAGAGGGCGGCCGCGGAGGCGAGCGCTTCGGCGTGACCGAGCCGTTCGGCCTCGGCGGCGAGATCGGTGTCCTCGCCGGGCAGCGGTTCGACGCCGGCGATCTCGCCCAGTCCGAAGCGCAGCAGATCCGCTTCCTGGGCACGTTCGCGGGCGCGCGTGGTCAGCTCGTCGAGCTCCGTGACGACGGCGCGCAGCCGCCGGTACGCGGCCGCGTACTTGGCGTGCGGCACGGCGACGCCGTCGCCCGCGTACCGGTCCAGGGCCTGCCGCTGCCGCGCGGGTTTGAGCAGCCCCTGCTGGTCGGTCTGACCGTGCACGGCGACGAGTTCGTCGGCGAGTTCGGTGAGTACGCCCACCGGCACGGACCGTCCGCCGAGATGGGCGCGCGAGCGCCCTTCCGCGGAAACGGTACGGCTGATCAGCAGCGCACCCTCGTCGATTTCGGCCCCGGCCTCCTCGGCCCGTACCGCGGCCGCGTCACCGGCGGACACGGTGATCCGTCCCTCGACGACGGCGGCCTTGGCGCCGATCCGCACCAGGGCGGGGTCGGCGCGCCCGCCGAGCAGCAGCCCCAGGCTGGTGACGACCATGGTCTTGCCCGCGCCGGTCTCGCCCGTCACCGCGGTGAACCCGGGTGACAGCTCCACCACCGCGTCGTCGATGACTCCGAGCGACCGTATCCGCATCTCCTCCAACACGGACACGACCTTACGAGGTCCGGACCCCGGTGTGCGACGGACCCCGGCCGCGGATTCACTCTCCCGTGCGCCGGAGGGCGTGATCTACGGCACCGACGCGATCAGTGGGGCGCGCCCCGCCACCCCGAGACGGGCAGCGCGAACTTCGCCACCAGCCGGTCCGTGAACGAGGCCTGGTGCAGCCGCGCCAGCCGTACGGGCACGGCCCCGCGCCGCACCTCGACCCGTGCTCCGGCCGGCAGCTCCACGGTCCTGCGGCCGTCGCACCACAGCACCCCGTGCGGGGTATGCGGCTGGACCTCGACGGCGAGCACCGAGGTCGGCGACGTCACCAGCGGCTTGGCGAACAGGGCGTGGGCACTGATCGGGACCATCAGCAGCGCCTCGACCTCCGGCCACACCACGGGCCCGCCCGCCGAGAAGGCGTACGCGGTGGAGCCGGTCGGCGTCGCACAGACGATCCCGTCGCAGCCGAAGCCGGTGACCGGGCGCCCGTCGATCTCCAGGACGACTTCGAGCATCCGCTCGGGCGACACCTTCTGCACGGCCGCTTCGTTCATCGCCCAGTCGGTGTGGACGATGTCGCCGTTGCTGTGCACGAGGACGTCGATCGTCATGCGCTCCTCGACCCGGTACGCCCGGGTGACGACCCGGTCGACCACCTTGTCCAGGTCGTCCCGCTCGGCCTCGGCGAGGAAGCCGACCCGGCCGAGGTTGACACCGAGCATCGGCACCCCCGAGGCCCGGGAAATCTCAGCGCCGCGCAGCAGCGTCCCGTCCCCGCCGAGGACGATCAGCAACTCACAGCCGTCCACGGCCGCGGGCGTGGCGTCGTCGACCGTCTCCACGGCCGTCGGCAACGGCAGGTCTGCGGCCTCCGCGGCAAGGACCCGTACCCCGAGTCCGCTGCGCAGCAGCCCCTGCACCACGAGTTCGGCGCTGCGGATCGCGGCCGGCCGGCCGGTATGTGCCAAAAGAAAGACAGTTCGTGCCGCATTCGTCGTCAACGAGGCCCCTCCGCCACTGCACGGTCGACATCCGCGGGATCCAGCTCGGGCGCTCCGGCCCGCAGCCAGAGAAAATACTCGACATTGCCGGAAGGCCCGGGCAGCGGGCTCGCGGTCACTCCGCGCACTCCGAGCCCCAGCGCCCAGGCCCGGCGCGCCACCTCCCGTACCGCTTCGGCCCGCAGCTCGGGGCTGCGCACCACGCCACCGCTGCCCAGCCGCTCCTTACCGACCTCGAACTGCGGCTTGACCATCAGGACCAGGTCCGCGTCGGGGGCGGCACAGCGCGCCAGGGCAGGCAGGACGAGCCCGAGCGGGATGAACGACAGATCGCCGACCACCAGGTCCACCGCCTCTCCGTCGATCGCCTCCAGCGTCAATTCACGGACGTTGGTACGGTCCTTGACGGTGACGCGTTCATCGGACTGCAGCGACCAGGCGAGCTGCCCGTAGCCCACGTCGACGGCAACGACATGACCGGCTCCGGCCCGCAGCAGTACGTCGGTGAACCCACCGGTCGAAGCCCCTGCGTCCAGTGCCCGCCGCCCCTCGACCTTCAGCCCGAGGGGTACGAAGGCGGCGAGGGCGCCCGCGAGCTTGTGCCCGCCGCGCGAGACGTACTCGGGGTCGCTGTCGTCCTTGATGACGACGACTGCGGCGCTGGTCTCGACCTGGGTGGCGGGTTTGGTCGCGGTGTTGCCGCCGACGGTCACCCGCCCTGCGGCGATCAGCTGGCTCGCATGCTCGCGTGAGCGGGCGAGCTTTCGGCGTACCAGCTCGGCGTCGAGGCGGCGACGTGCCACTCCTGCCACGTTCGGTTCAGCTCCTGTTGTTGTACGGGGGCATCGGTGCGGGTACCGGTGCGGGTGCGGGCCGGGCATCCAGCGCGGTCAGCGCATCGCGCAGCCCATGGTGTACATCCTCGTACACCTCGATGTGTCCCTCCGCCGGGAGGTGGTCCGCATCGGCCAGCCGCTCCAGCCCCGCGTCCACCTCGGCGTGTCCGGTGGGGGTGCGCGTGACGCCGAGGGGCGCGGCGGCTGCGGGCTCGGGTACGGGGCCGGCCGTCTCCGCCGATTCCCCGGGCGCCGCCCCGGGCTCCGGCATCAAGTCGCTCATGCGGAAACGCTACCGCGAAGGCCTGGGGTACCGTCGGTCACGATGGCGACCATGGCGGAGTGCCGCAGCGCACTCGACACACTTTCCGACAACCTCGAGACGGCCGAGGGCAACGTGCGCAGCGCGGCTGCCCTGGACCGCTCGCTGAGCTGTCACATCAAGGACCTCGGGATCACCTTCACCGGCCGTCTCAAGGATGGCCGGATCCAGGTACTCGACACGATCGAGGGCCCACCGAGCGAGAAGGCCGAGATCCGGCTCGCGATGAACGGCGACGACCTGGTGGCCATGGTGAAGGGGAACCTGAGCTTCGCAAAGGCCTGGGCCTCGGGCCGGGTCCGGCTGGAAGCAAGCATCCGAGACCTCATGCGCCTCAGAACACTGCTGTAGCACCCCCACCCCACCAGGCCCTTGGGCGACCGACCACACCCACACCATTGGGCCTGCCGCGCTGACCGATCACGCCCGCCGGAATCAAGCCCGTCCGGCGATCGAGGAAAGGCACGCCGACAGGCAGCGCAACCACGCTCAGGCCCGCACCGAATCCACAACCCGCGCGCCCCGCGCGGGCCGCGCGGCCGGCACCACCAACGGCGTCCCCGTCTCCGGATCAGCAATCACCTGACACCGCAGCCCGAACACCCGCTCCACCAGCTCCGCCGTGACCACGTCTCCCGGCGCCCCCTCGGCAATGACCTCGCCCTCGCGCATGGCAATCAGATGCGTGGCGTAACGCGCGGCGTGGTTCAGGTCGTGGAGCACGGCGACCAGCGTCCGCCCGCGCGTCTCATGCAGCTCCGCGCACAGATCGAGGACATCGATCTGGTGCTGGATGTCGAGGTACGTCGTCGGCTCGTCGAGCAGCAGCAACGGCGTCTCCTGCGCAAGCGCCATCGCGATCCAGACACGCTGCCGCTGACCGCCGGACAGTTCGTCGACATAGCGATCGGCCAGCTCGTGGACACCGGTCGACACCATCGATTCCTCGACAATGCGTTCGTCGTCCGGCGACCACTGCCGCAGCAGCCCCTGATGCGGATACCGGCCGCGTGCGACCAGGTCCGCGACGGTGATGCCGTCGGGCGCGATCGAGGACTGCGGCAGCAGCCCCAGGGTCTTCGCGACCTTCTTCGCGGGCATCGCATGGATCGTCTGCCCGTCCAGCAGCACCTGCCCCAGGCTCGGCTTGAGCATCCGGGACAGTGCCCGCAGCAACGTGGACTTCCCACAGGCATTGGGGCCGACGATCACGGTGAACGAGTTGTCGGGGATCTCGACCGAGAGGTTCTCCGCGATGACCCGCTGGTCGTAGCCGAGGGTCACCGAGTCCGCGGTGAGGCGCTGCATGGTCGTACTCCGGGAGTCGGTGGGACGGGTCATCGATGGGCTGGTCCTTCGGGGCGGATTCACCGTGCGACGGGTTCTCATATCCGCCCCGCCCTGCGCTCGGAGACGAGCAGCCACAACAGGTAGCAGCCACCCAGCACGCCGGTGACGACACCCACCGGCAGCTGCCGGTCGCCGAAGGCGTCCATCGCGATCCAGTCGGCGACGAGCAGCAGAGCGGCCCCCATGAAGGCGGCGGGCGCCAGATTGGGCCCGGGCGATCGGGTGAGCCGGCGTGCCAGCTGCGGGGCACTCAGCGAGACGAATGCAATGGGCCCGGCCGCGGCGGTGGCGACGGCGACGAGCAGCACGGCACAGCCCATCAGGACGAGCCGGGTGCGTTCCACCCGTACACCCAGGGCGTACGCGGCGTCGTCACCCATCTCCATCATGCGCAGCGCCCGCCCGTGCCCGAGCACCAGCGGAATGAGCAGGCCGCACACCGCGAGCAGCGGCCAGACCTGCGCCCAGTCGCGCCCGTCGAGCGAGCCGGTCATCCAAACGACGGCACGGGTCGCGTCGACCAGGTCGGCCTTGGTGATCAGATACTGCGAGGCGGCGGTGAGCATCGCGGCCGTGCCGATGCCGACGAGCACCAGCCGGTAGCCGTGGACCCCTCGTTTCCACGCCAGCAGGTACACCGCGGCGCCGGTGAGCAGCCCGCCGACCACGGCGCCGCCCGCGACCGCGGTGGCCCCGCCCTGAAAGAGGACGATCACCGTCAGCGCACCGACCGTGGCGCCCTGGCCGAAGCCGAGCACGTCGGGGCTGCCGAGCGGGTTGCGGGAGATGGTCTGGAACACGGCGCCGCCGACCCCGAGTGCCGCGCCGACCAGGAGCCCGACGAGGACCCGCGGCAGGCGCAGGTCCGTGACGATGAACTGCTCCTGGAAGGTGCCGTGCCCGAACAGCGTGCTGACGACCTCGCCGGGCGTCATCGCGTAGTCCCCGCTGCCGATGAGCACGATGCCGGCCGCGGCTGCCACTGCGGCCAGGAGCACGATCACCACGAACGCCCGGACGTCCACCCGGAAGGAGAGCCCGCCGCCGGTCCGTACGGCCCGGACCGCGCCGGCTCCGCCCTTCGTGCGGGTCTTCATGGCCTTCACAGCTGGGCCATCCTCTTGCGGCGTACGAGATGGATGAAGACGGGACCGCCGAGCAGCGCGGTGACGATGCCGACCTGGAGCTCGGACGGTCGGGCGATCACCCGCCCCACCACGTCCGCGCCGAGCAGCAGCACCGGCGCGAGCACAGCCGCGTACGGCAGGATCCACCGCATGTCGGGGCCGGTGATCGCGCGCACCAGGTGCGGGATCATCAGCCCGATGAAGACGATCGGCCCGCAGGCGGCGGTCGCGGCCCCGCACAGCAGAGTGACGGTGAGCATCGCGAGGACGCGGGTGCGGGTCAGATGGGCGCCGAGCGCCCTGGCGGTGTCGTCGCCCATCTCCAGGGCGTTCAGCGGCCGGGCGATGAGCAGTGCGAGGACGACACCGACCGCAATGAACGGCCACACCTTGCCGACGGTCTCCATGTTCGCCGAAGCCAGCGACCCGACCGTCCAGAACCGCAGGCGGTCGAGCGCCGCCGCGTCCAGCAGCTGTACGGCGTTGACATAGCCGAACAGCGCGGCGCCTGCCGCGGTCCCGGCGAGGGCGAGGCGTACAGGCGTTGCGGACCGGCTGCCACCGAGCAGATAGACCGCGACCGACACGACCGCGGCGCCGAGGAACGCGAACCACACATACCCGGTCAGCGAGGTGACACCGAAGAAGCTGATCGCGGACACAACAGCTGCCGAGGCTCCTGCGTTGACCCCGAGCAGTCCGGGTTCTGCCAGTGGGTTACGGGTCAGGGCCTGCATCACCGCACCGGCGAGGCCGAGCGCGGTGCCGACGAGCAGCCCGAGCACGGTCCGCGGGATGCGCACTTCCCGTACGAGGACATCGCCCTGGGTCCCCGAGGCATGGAACAGACCATGCCAGACATCGGCGAGGGGCAGCGCCTTGGCACCGATCGCGATACTCGCGAGGCATACCAGCACCAGCGCGACCACGGCGATCAACAGCCCCACGGCGCGGATCGCATGGCGCCCGGGGGGCGCGGATGTCACCGGCGCGGCCCTGGGACCTGCGCTCGGCTCTGGCGGACTCTCAACCAACACGAGGTTAGGTTAGCCTAACCTATTGAGTTGTCGAACCGTCCGGCTCCCCGCACCCGACGGAACGCCGCATACACCCGATTCATCACGAAAGGATCCGCCGCCTGGACGAACTCCCGGACTCCCCCGCCCAGTTGCCCAGGCCCCGCCCGCAGCACCCTCAGGCTGCCGCCGGACTAGGGCGTGTTTCGAAAGTCCCGCCTGCCTGGCGACGCCTGGCACGCGCGCTCGCTGCGTTGTCGGGCTCGCCCCGATACGCCCAGTATCGGGGTGACCCTCCGCCTTGCGATCGCACGCACCAGACGCCGCCAGGCCCGCCC
>NZ_JBITER010000029.1:0-79437 GCF_044455345.1 Streptomyces sp. NPDC051286
AGGCGAATCTGTCCATGTCACCAGCCTCCAACCCACTGACCTGCACCTTCAGCCTGGGACGGACTCCAGAACCCCCGAATTACGCGGAACGCAGGAAGAGGTGGTCGCGGTGATCGGGCGCGAGTTGCGGATTGAAGCGGTGGCGAATGTCACGTGAGGAATTCGGCGGGGCCTTCCCCGGGCTTCCTCAATCCTCGTCGCTGAGCCCCTCCAGGGCTCGCGCTCTCTCTACAAAACCGAGGATCGTCTGAAGGGTCTCCGTTGAGAGCCCTGAGGATCTCAGGGCCACGCCCCGAACCTCGGCATCGCGGAATGCGGTGAGGAGCGCCAGTTCGGACTCGATGCGTTCCGAGTCTTCGGCGGAGAAGAAGTACGAGGGAGGTACGCCGAAGAAGTCCGCGAGGGCTTCCAGGTGGCGCATGGTCGGATTGTCCTTCTTGCCGGTCCGCAGGCTCCAGATGTAGCTGGCGGAGACCGTGGGGCCGCCCCGTTTGGCGATCTCGGTTGCAACCTCTTCGTAGGTGTAGGGGGCTCGACCGCGAGGGCGCACCGTTTCGAACAGGTAGTCGAGCTTGCTGGCGAGGGTGCGCCTCCCTGCGGGGGGTCCGTCGCTCACCATGCCTCCTCTTCTGTTCGTGGCTCGTCCAGTACGACTGGTGAGAACGATACCGCAGGCATCCCATTTTCCCTGGTTGACGTTGATCATATTTGCTGGTCTAGTGTCGTCGCACGGTCATCGACTCATGGAAACAAGATGGTGAGGGGTAGGACGACTCAAGACGGGTGGGCCACCCACAAGCTCTGCGTACCAGCAGACAGAGACGAGGAACGGCGCCCAGGAGCTAGTGACTCCCAGGCGCCGCGAGCCCCGAAAGGGGCGGATTCACACAACGGCGAGCGGCCGGGCTTTTGCACGAGAACGACCGCATCACCGTCCAAGCAAGGGAGTATTGCATGCCGCTGTCCAACGAGGAGAGGGCGACTACTCCGCCGGTCGTCATGGAACCCGAGCCGCGCTTGGCGCGACAACTCGTTGACATGATCACCGGCGCGACTGCCATCCGAGTCAGCCTCAACGACCCGAAGCACGCGTGGCCCCACCCGCATGCCGTTGTCAAGGACGAGGCCGGGGAGACGCTGGAGCTGGGCCGGACCACCGCTAGGGTCGCAGCCCGGTGGATCCTGCGGGTCTGGCCGGAGGCGGACTGGGCCCGCCCGCACACCTTCGACCTCGCCGACTCGACCCTCACCCGCAGCGACCTGATCGTCGCCGGTCGGGGCCGCTGACATGGCGCGGATACGAACCATCAAGCCGGAGGCGTTCGTCTCCGAGTCGCTCGCCGAAGTGAGCGTCGAGGCCGAGCGGACCTTCTTCGGACTGCTCACCCAGGCCGACGACCACGGCCGCCACCGTGACAACGCCGCGATCATCGCCGGACTGCTCTGGCCGCTGCGGGCCGAGCACTCCTCGGTCCACGTCGAGGACGACCTCCAGCAGCTCGCGAACGCTGGCCTGATCTGCCGATACTCCGGCTGCGACGGCCGTCGCTACCTGCACATCGTGACCTGGTCCGAGCACCAGAAGATCGACAAGCCGAGCCAGTCCCGCCTACCCGCCTGCTCTCAGCACCAGGCGGCCGACCGGTGCGCTCCCTGCAAGGGCACCTGCACCAAGCGAAGTGAGGAGTCGCCCACCCTTACCCGAGGGCTCGCCGAGGCTTCGCCGAACGCTCCCCGAGTCCTCGATCTGCCCGCGCAGCCCGCTGCGTCGCCTCCCGGCAACGTAGGCGGTGCTCCCACCGCCCAGCAGGACGCCTTCGATGGCATGGCCGGCACCCCTAGCCACGCGGATACGGAAAGCGCAGGTCAGGACGCATTCGCCGAGGGCTTCCCGAACCTTCCCCGAAACCTCGGAGAGGGCTCGGCGCCTGGATCTAGGATCTTGGATCCTGGATCTTCTTTCCCTACGGGGCGCACAGCGCCCGCAGCCACCGTCTCGGCCAACCAGCTCGTCGGCGAGTACATCGCTGCCTGCGACGAGCGCCCGCCCAGCGACGTGGTCGGACACCTCGGACGGATCACCAAGAAGCTCCTGGGCGAGGGCATCGCCCAGGAGCACATCCGGGCCGGGCTCCAGAACTTCGCAGCCAACCCCAAGCACCCGAGCGTGCTGACCAGCATGGTCAACGAAGCCATGAACGCACGCTCCGGCGGTTTGGCGCGGCCGGGAATCCGGCCTAGCGTGCCCGCTCACCAGGCGTGGACCAACCCGATCAACGCTGCCGCCGCCTACGCCGAGGAGCTGTGATGCGCACCCACACCCGCGACCCGCAGACCCTCGGCGGCGCCGGCACCCTGGACCGGATGGCCCGCATCCTGGCCGCCCGCAACATCGACCCCGCCGCCGTCGCCGCCCTGGCCGACGAGCCCGAGCCCTTCTCCCCGCTGGACGCCGGCATGCCCCCGCGCTACCAGGGCGCGGTCGCCGACCACCCCCAGGTCCTGGCCTGGGTCCGGGAGGTCGCCGAGGCGGCCGTCGCCCCCAGCCGGGGAGCCCGGCGGCAGGTCACTACCGGACCCAGCCTGCTGATGGCCGGGGTCGTCGGCGCGGGCAAGACGCACCAGGCGTACGGCGCGGTCCGGCGACTGGTGCAGAGCGGGGTCGGCGTGCGCTGGCACGCGACCACCGCCGCCGACCTGTACGCCGACCTGCGCCCCCGGCCCGGGGTAGACAGCGAGCGGGAGCTGGCGGCCGTCAGCCGCTGCCCCCTGCTGATCATCGACGACCTCGGCGCAGCCAAGGCATCCGAGTGGGTCGAGGAAGTGACGTACCGGCTCATCAACCGCCGGTACAACCACATGCTCCCGACGCTGATCACCACCAACCTGGCGATCAAGGACCTCCGGGCCTACCTCGGCGACCGCGTCACCTCCCGGCTCGCGCAGATGACCACCCGCGTCGAGTTCGAGCCGGTCGACCGCAGACGCCTCCGCACCGCCGCCTGACCTGCCGCAGGCCGCCGGGCCGCGCCCCCAGTGCGCTGCCCCATGCACCTCCCGACCCAGCACAACCCTCCGCCGACGCCCCTGCGCGCGGAGAGCGATCGGAGTAACCCGCATGACCACCACGACGATCAGCCCTGCCCGCCACCGGCCGCTCGGCGACCACACCTGGCAGGACCAGGCCGTCTGCCAGAGCACCGAGTACAACCCGGTGGACCCCGAAACCTTCTTCCCGGAGCCCGACGAGACCGACAAGATCGCCGCCGCGAAGTCGCTGTGCGGCCAGTGCCCGGTCCGCCGCACCTGCCTGGATGCCGCCCTCGAAAGCGGCGACACCCACGGCATCCGGGGCGGTATGACCGAGGAGGAGCGAGGACCGCTGCACGAGAAGCTCGCGAACCGCCTGGACTACAGCCGCGTCAACGCCACCGTCGCCGGGCGCGACGTCCACCTCACCAAGTCCGAGCGGCGCGCAGTCGTCCACGCCGCGTACCGCCACGGCATCACCGAACAGCGCCTGGCCTGGCTCCTGAAGATCACCGAGGAGCACGCCCAGAAGCTGTACCGCGAAACCCGCCGAGCCCTGCGCAACCGAGACCTGGAGCAGACCACGAAGACCACCCTGACTCCGGAGGCCGACGGCCAACGCCTGGGCCGCGACGACTTCGGTACGGCAGCGTGAACACCGCGAGCGCGCCCAAGCCGGCACACATCACCGGCTGGGACCGAGCAGTCGTCATCGCCCTGGGCGGCGCAGGATGCGCCCTGTCCTACGACGCCCTCCAGCAGATGGCCGCCGCCATCCACGTCCGCGGTTTCCTGACCTACCTCTTCCCGCTGGTGATCGACGGGTTCATCGCCTACGGCATCCGGGCCCTCCTGGTCCTGCGCGACGCACCCCTGCGGGCCCGGCTCTACGTCTGGACGCTCTTCGGCACGGCCACCGCCGCCAGCATCTGGGCCAACGCGCTCCACGCGGTGCGACTCAACGAGGAAGCGGTCTCGGACACCGGGCTCCGCCTCGGGGACATGGTGGTCGCGGTGCTGTCCACCATCGCCCCGCTCGCGCTGGCCGGAGCGGTCCACCTCTACATCCTCATCGCCCGGGGGCCGGTCAAGGACAGTGACCGAAGTGACCGCGATGACCTCGGACAGCCCGGTCACCTCGGTCAGGCCGACCGACCCGAGGGCATCGCGGTCACCCGGACTGACCGGCCCGGTCAGCCGCAGCCGCAGGCCAGTCAGGTCAGTGCCGGTCAGCCGGTCACTGCCCTGACCGACCGGCCGCGACTGTCCCTGGACAAGCAGACCCCAAGTCCTCGGTCACTGACCGGGGACAGTGCCCCGGCGGACAGCAGCAGCCCGGTCACCGGCCACCCCGATCAGCCGCACGAGCCCGCTGACCTGCCCGGACAGTCGGACACCGCGCCGTCGGTCACTGCCCGCCCGGCAGACACCAAGCCGGTCACCGGTCACCAGGACAGCCTCCGGCCGGTCACTCCGCCAGCGGTCACTGACCCGGACACCCGGACAACCGGTAACCGGCGGCCGGACCCGGACACCGAGGAGCTGCTGGAGATCGCCCGGTCAGCGGTCAGGGCCGAGGACAAGCTGACCCGCAAGGTGGTCGCCCAGGCGATCCGCGGTCAGCAGATCCCGCTGTCCAGCGACACGCTGACCGCCCTGATGGTCCAGCTCCGCAAACAGCACGGACAGTCGGTCACCTCCGCCCGGAACTGACCGGACAGCACGAAGCGGGTGACCCAGCCGGACACTCCGGCCGGTCACCCGCCCCCGGACACGCGCCTCACATCCTTCCGAAGCGAAGCGGAGAGCACCTCATGCGCACTCACCCGGCCACACCTGCCGAGGTCGATTCCTGGCTGACTGTCCTGCACCAGCGCGGCCACCTCCACCGCGCCCAATCCGCCCCCGACAACACCTGGACCGTGCAACGAACCCCGCACAGTCGCCCTTGGACCCTGCACCACCCGGTCCTGGCCATGGACTGGATCGAGGAACTCGTCCGCGAAATCCGCCAGCAGAACCCGGAGACGAGCCGGTGACCGCCAACGACCCGGTGGCCACCACGGCCGGACAGCAGCGTGACCCCACGACGGCTCCTGGCGGAGCAAGCTATCGCGTACGACGGTCCTACGGCCCGTCGTACGCACTTGCCCCCGCCCAGGATGGCGGGGGAAGCCCGGCTGGTCCCCGAGCGAGGGCGCACGGAGACCAGCCGGGCAACCAGCACCAGGGGGCGCCGGCCACCGGGGGAGACGCCGACCACGACGACCACCGCGAGCAGCCGAGCCCGAGCACGCCCGCCTTCCCCGACCGCACCCCGCGCCGCCGCAGCCGCAACCCGAGCGAACGCGCCCGCAAGACGACCACCCGCCTCTCCGACACCGAGAAAGCCGAGATCACCGACGCCGCCACCCAGCGCGGCGTCACCGTCGCCCGCTTCCTCGCCACCGCCGGCCTGAGCGCCGCCCGCGGACACGCCGCCGTGCACAGCAACGACCAGCTCGACACCGCCATCGACGAACTCGCCGCCCTGCGCACCGCGCTGGCCCGGATCGGCAACAACATCAACCAGATCGCCTTCGTCCTCAACAGCGGTGGCCACCCGCGCGCCGGTGAACTCGAACAAGCGCTGGGCGCACTTACCGGACTTCTCGCCCGCGTCGATGACGCGGCGAACGACCTGGTGACCCGGCGGCTGTGATGGTTCCCGACATCGGACGCGGCTCCCGCACCCATGGCCTCCTCGTCTACCTGTACGGCCCCGGACGGCGCGAGGAGCACACCGACGCGCACCTCGTCGGCTCCTGGGACGGCTTCGCCCCCGACCCCGGCCGCGACACCGGCCTCGACCCCGACCCGAAGGTCACCCTCGCCCGGCTCACCGCCGCCCTGGACCTGCGGGTCAAGCAGGCCGGCGACCGCGCGCCCGCCAAGCACGTCTGGCACTGCTCGGTCCGCACCGCCCCCGGAGACCGGCGGCTGGACGACGAGGAGTGGAACGCCGTCGCCCAGCGCATCGTCCACGCCACCGGCATCGCCCCGGCCGGAGACCCCGACGGCTGCCGGTGGATCGCCGTCTGCCACGCGGAGGACCACATCCACATCGTCGCCACCCTCGTACGCGGCGACCTGCGCAACCCACGCCTGAACTACGACTTCAACAAGGCCCAGGCCGAATGCCGCCGCATCGAGAAGGAGATGGGCCTGCGGCGCCTGAACGCCGGCGACGGAACCGCAGCGAAGAATCCCAGCAGCGCCGAGAAGTTCAAGGCCGAGCGCACCGACCGCCCGGAGACCTCGCGCGAGACGCTCCGTGAGGCCGTTCGTCGAGCCGTGGCGGGAGCGGACTCGGAGGAGGAGTTCTTCACGCGGCTCCGCGAGGCGGGGGTGCGGGTGAAACTGCGGCACGCTCCGTCCGGTGACACGCTCGGCTACAACGTGGCCCTGCCCGGCGACCGCAACCGCGACGGAGACCCGGTCTGGTACTCCGGCTCCAAACTGGCCCCCGACCTCTCCCTGCCGAAGATCCGCCTACGCCTCACCGACGGGGCCGCCGAGCCGAGCACGCCCGCGGTCGCCGCTGACCGGACGAACTGGTCACCGCCCGCCCGTCAACGACGCAACGCCACCGTCATCGCCGAGCGCTCGGCCACGCTCCTGGAACGCGACGAGGACGGCGAGGCCGCCGCCCAGCTCGTCGGCGTCGGCGAACTCCTCGACGCGGTGGCCCAGACCTCACCGGCCACCACCCGCGCCGAGCTGGCCGCCGCAGCTCGCGCCTTCGAGCGGGCGACCCGCAGCCATGTCCGCGCCGAACGCGCCGACACCCGGGCCCTCCGCTCAGCCGCCCGGGGCATCGTCCAGGCCGGCGGGGCGCTCGGCCGAGGCGAGGACGGCGGCACCACCGCCATGCTCGTCTCCACCCTCGTCCTGGTCACCCTCGCCGCCGCCCGCTGGCACTCCGCCCGCGGACACGCCCAGCAGGCCCACGCCTCCCGACAAGCCGCCGCGCACCTGCGCACCGCCTACCGGCAGGCCGCCGCCACCCCGATGCGAGTGCTGCACGACCAAGGTCGGGCCCTTCCAGAAGCCCAGCGCCGCACGCACGAAGCCACCCTTCGCGCCGTCGTGCCGGACGAGGTCGTACGGGCAGGCGGCATGGCGAAGAGGACCGACGCCTTGGTCGCCACCCTCGCCCAGGCCGAGCGGGTGGGCCACGACTCCGAAGCCCTCCTGCGCCAGGCCATCGACATGCGCGAACTCGACAGCGCCGATGACGTGAGCGACGTCCTGGTCTGGCGCCTGCGGCGCATCGCCCAGCTCCCGGCACACCCGGGTGACGCTGCCCGTCGTCCGCAGGCCGCCACCCGCCATGCCAACACGTCGAGCAGCCGCACCAGTGAACGAAACGCGACGGCAGCCGCGCCGCTCGGGACTGTTCAAGACCCCAATCGCCGCTCGTCACGTCGCTGACCAGGTCGAACCGGTAGTCGACCACCGACCGAGCGGACGCTGCGAAATATATGGACAGCCGGTTCCACCGGCTGTTACGGATGAAGACAGGACCGACGACCGGGAGATGACGCTCGTGCTCAGAACCACCACCCGCACCACCGGGCCGGCACCCGCGCTGCCCGTCCTCCCCACTGGTACTGACCCCCTGCTGCAGCTCCAGGCCGAGACGCGGCCGGCCGACGGACCCGGGGCGATTCGCTGCGTCGGCCACTCACGCGAACTCGCTCTCGGGGGCATCCCCGTGATGTGCTCCGCCTGCCGTGCCCGACGCGACTGGCTGCTCATCAACCACGGCCGCAACGTCTGGGTCCGCTGCCGGTGCGGCAACCAGTGGCTCGAGCCCGAGATCAGCCGCGCCGACTTCGACGCCCTGGTCGGCGGCCCGCACGGGACGACCTACCCGAGTGTCGAGGCGGGCTTGGCCGCGCTCGGGTTTGACGGCGTCTTCGTCGGCATCTACCTGGAGTAACTACCAACGCCCAGACCAGGGTCGACAGCCCACAGTAGTGCTGCCAGGGATTCGGGACTGGCTGCAGTGGCCAGAATGCCGTCGTGCAGGTGGCGTCCGCACCAACCCCGGGCCTTCACCGCGGTGGTGGACGAGGGCCGAGCGCTCGCCCCTGCAAGCCGATCCCTGCGGCATTTGTCAGCGCCCGATTTCGCCGAGTCGCTGTTCGACGATAGAGAGGATCAGCGGAGTGGCGGAGATCGGGAAGTACTCCCGTCCTCGCACTGGCTTCACACCCTCGTCGGCGAGGGCGAAGCGTATGAACGTTTCCAAGTTGGGTGCGAAGTCGCCGGGAAGGTCAGGGGCGACAAGCACCTGCGTCGTGTACCCGTCTGCGGCGTGGGCTCGCAGACGGGGGCGAGGCTCACCGGAGGTGATTCCGAACTTCACACGTTCCACGTCCTGTACGACGTAGAACACGTCCCACACCTTGCCGGCGCATCGTCGGCAGATGCCCTGCCCCTGCTTGACACCGCTGGGGATGGTCTTGACCTGGTGGCCAGCACGGCAGATCAGTCGATGCTCAACTCCGTCCCCCCGCCACTCCGGCTCGAGGACGGTCCCGCCGAGTTCTTCCACCCGCGCCTTGAACCACGCCCAACATGCGACGGGATCAATGCCGACACACTTAAGGCATCGGCCGGTGCCGCTGCGCATGTTGTTCGGCGTGGGTGTGAAGGGGTGGCCGTTCTTACAGATGACGCGGTGCTGTGCTGCCTTCCCCAGCCACTTCGTTTCGAGGACGGTCCCACCGAGGTCTTCCACCCGGGCCTTGAACGCTGCCCATGCTGTGGCCGGATCATTCCCGGAGCACACCGAACAGATGCCCCCACCACTGCGCACGTATCCGGGCCGGGGCTTGCTGGGGTGGCCGTTCCTGCAAATCACCCGGTGACGGTTGTCCTTCCCCAGCCACTCGGTCTCGACGACTGTCCCGCCGAGCTCTTCCACCCGAGCTTTGAAGGCTGCCCACGCCGTAGCCGGATCGCTACCGGAGCAAGGTCGGCACATACCCTGGCCTCGTTGCACGGCGTTCGGAATCGTTGTCGTCTCGTGCCCCTTCGGGCAGCGAGTCTGGTGCCTTACCGCGCTGCCGAGCCACTTCGGCTCCAGCACTTCACCGCCCAGAGCTTCTATTCGGGCCTTGAACTGCGCCCATGCCTTTGTCGGAGAACCCCCCATAGGATCACTCTTCCAGGGATCCACTTCCACAGCAGCCGTATCGGAGGAACGAACCGGTCTGGCTGTACCCGTCGCACTCGGCAGCCGGAGTCAGACTTCCCGGCCTCAAGGGTGGGGAATGCGGCACAAACGGGATAAGTGGTCTCCACTGGTATAGGAAAGCAACAGACGGAACGCCGAGGGGCGCCACCCACGTATCAGGGGCGCCCCTCGGGTGCAGGTGTGGTCAGCCGCGTGCGCTGTCCTTCGGTAGCCCGCCTCGGAAGTGACATTCCGGGCATTCGTTCCTCGCCCTGGACATGGCCCTCGAACCAGCCGCGGACCTCTGAGCGCAGGATGGCCTCCTCCACCGTGGCTTCGCCGCTGCGGATTGACTCGATGGTCGGCCGACGATCCACCCGGGTACGGCGTTGTCGGTCGAAGGGAACGGCGGTGGGGGCATCTGCGCATCGGGCCTCATGCCCGCAGCCTTCGGGCGAGCACCAAGTCGGTCAGTCGGTCGGGGTGGTCTCCTGCCGGGGGGAGCTGTGCAGGTCGCTGCGAAACCCCCGGCCGACCGGCCTCCAGCTCTGGAACGTGGACGGCTTCCAGCGGGGACGGTCCGGCACGCTGTCGTCGTCGGGCGAGGGCAGGCTGCCCCGGCTCTTGCGGCTGCGGGTCGCGCCGACGCTGATACCCAGGTGGGCGGCGACCTCCGGGTATCCCCAGAGCCTCTGGTCGTCGGCCATGGTGTCCTCCTTCGTCGGGTCGAGCGTACGCAACGAACGGGTGGACGCACGACGAGGCCGCCCCCGCCTGATCGGCGTTGGGCGGCCTTCGGCGGTCCTCGGTCAGACCCCGGCGAGCCGGTTAGAGCGGTCGAGGGCGTCGGTCGCGAAAGAGAGGGCGGCGCACAGGCCGGTCACCTCGTACAGGGTCGGACGGATCAGGCGCGGCCAGTCGTCCGGGGCGGCGGGCCAGGAACCGAGGAGCACCTCGGCAGTGGTCAGCCCCAGGTACGTCGTGACGTCCCAGCCGCTGCGCGATGCGGGCTCCCAGCGCAGTCGGATGCGCCCGAGGGGGAGTCTGGAAGTCTCGGCAGCGAGCCAGGTGATGTCGAAGGGGCCGTCGGGGCGGGTGGAGATGCGCTGGAGAAGCGCGCTGTGCACGCCGTGCGGCATGGGGCGCGCCGCGACAGTGTGCAGTGCGAGGCGGGGCGCGGGGCGCGAGAGTGACGAGATGGGAAGCCTCCGTGGTGGTAAGGAAGCGATCAGGCCCAGGTGAGGGCGTCGCGCGCCCCCACCGGGAGGTAGTCCTCCTGGCCGTCGTCGGTGATGTACGCCTTGCCGTCGCGGACGACGACCTCGGCCCCCACGAAGTGGGCGAAGGGGAAGTCGGGGTTGACGGCGAGACGGACCGGCAGGTTGGGGTCGAGTTCCTGGAGCTGGCGGAGCAGGTGACCGACGGTCAGGTACTGGGGCAAGGGAGTCTCCGTGAACGGTGGACATTGACGGGGCTGGTCGGCCCGACGACGGGGAGTCGTCGAGCCGTCGGTGGATGTATGAGCGGAGCCTGATCGGCAGTCAGCACGAGGAGTTGGTGACCAGGGCGGCGAGGAATCCGGCAACGGCCTCGGAGGGGGTGTGGAGACCGAACTCCTGGACCCATGCGTCGCCATCGGCGGGCTGCACCCGGACGTGCCAGACGATGTTGCGCTGCCAGGCCGACGGGTCCTCGGGGAGCCAGCCGACGTAGACACAGCCGTCGGGGCTGGTCGCGTGGACGTTGGCCTCGGGGGTGTCGACGATTGCCCACCCGAGTGCGTCCAGGGGATCGAGCACCGGGCCCGCACCGTGGTCGGCGGAGAGCCAGTGGAGAGCGTCCGCCGTGGGGCGGACAACGACCGGAAGGAGGGTGGCAGAGGTGCTCACGGTTAGATGGATCCCTTTGTTGACCTGCGGTTTTCCCGACATCCGTACGTTGGCATGTGGCATGCCGAAGTGCGTAGTCGTTTCCCGGCAAGGACGTCTGCCGTGGGCGAACTCGGGGTCGTCGGCAGGTGACTGGAGACCGGGGAATGGGCAGGCCACCGTGGTTGTCCTACATGGGTTGCGGTGACGGGCCGCAGGCGAGAGAAGGGGGACAGCGATGGCCGAGGCGAGCAGACACTGGGACGGCGCCGGGTTGGAGCGCAAGATCCGCGCGGCCGGGCGGCCGTGGACCGTAGGCGACATCGCGATGGTCGCCGACGGCCAGTGGGGAGTCGGCGCACAGCCCGATCAGTGGCCGGACGAGGAGACGGTGGAGCGCCGGGTCGCCGAAGGCCGGCGCGTGGAGCTGACGATGGAGGAGCTGGCCCACGCGGTGGGCCTCCGCGCAGAAGAGGACCACCGCGACGAGACTCAGAGCTAACCGTTCAACGTCGGGGGCCGGTTGTGGGTGCCGACGGCCCGATGACAGCCGCCGGAGAGGACGGTTCGGGCACGGTCCCCGGGGCGTGCCGCGTCTGCCCGGAGCGGGCGACAGCGGCCTGTGCCAGCCGAACCCTCGGCGCCTCAACCTCGGGTGCGGCGGCCTCACGAGCCTCCACCACGCGTCGAATCGCCTGGAGGTACGCACGGCTCTCCGCGTGCGCGGCACGAAGGCTGACCGCCGTTTCGGTGATCCGGTCGAGTTCGTAGAAGTCAGGCACGTACCCATGCCGGGACAGGGCGTGAAGACGGTCCTGGTGGACGGTTACCGCGTTGCCCGTGATGGCCAGGGCCGTGCGGGTGTGCATGGCGCAGCGCAGGAGCGGGTCCTCGCTGGGGAGGCGGCCCGCCAGGACCCCAAGTGCTTCGAGGGGCTGGCCCCAGGAGTTCACGATCACGCTGTGGCCCGGTCGAGCATGGTGGTGGTGGCCATGGTGGAACTCCTGTTGTGCTGGGGCGACGCGGCAACGAACCGCAGCGGCGTGACACAGGGCGCGGGCGCCTACGCGAAAGCGTTCTCTGGCTGACTTCCAGCGCGGTCGGCTCCGCATGGCCCGCCGCTCCGTCTTGCACGTCGAGGGTCAGACGATGGCCTGGCTCTCCATGAGTTCAAACGGCCCGTACGCGTGCTCCACCCGCTTGGTCGTCCACAGCCTCCGCGAGGTCTCCACCGTTGCCGACACCGCCAGCACAGCGCTCAACGGACCCGGCGGCCCGTCCCAGCGGACGACCGAAAGGAACTCCCAGGTGCCGTGGAGTCCCTCCGCCGAGCGGTCCGGCGCCTGCAGCACCCAGTCCGCGCCGAGTTCGCCCCACAGCCCCACCACCGTCGCGCGGCTGCGCCGCGCTGTGACCGTGCGCCCGACCCGGCCCACTCCCACCTGTCCGAGCGATCCGAGAGTCAGCTGCGGCTGCAGGGCGACGTCGGTCGCGACCTCGTCGTGCGTCTCTTCGCGTGCGGGGTGGATGCTGTGCACACGCGGTGGTCCGCTCCCTTCTTGACCGTCGAGCCGTACGGAGAAGACGATCTCGCGAACACAACCGTCGGCCGGGCGGCGCAGCGAGAAGGGGAACCGCAGGAGCCGGAAGGTGACGCCCGCGTCCAGTTGCGCCCTGACGATTGGATCCACCGACGGGTGATCGCTCAGACCGTCGAGGGAGATGCAGTCGAACACCGAGCGGGGCAGCTCGATCTGCGGCCTGCCGGTGATGACGGGCAGCGTGGCCGGCCCCCGCACACCGCTTCCTTCGTCAGCAGGTTCCAGCCAGAGGTGAACGGCATCTGGCCGCCACTCGGGAAAGGCGGTCTGTGCGCCGATCTCGTCCAGGGACATTGCCTGTCACGCTCCCACAGTTACGAACGGTCCCCAGTAGTAGGGGTGTGAGGTATCCGGCGCGGCG
The DNA here is from genome assembly GCF_044455345.1 of Streptomyces sp. NPDC051286. Lineage (NCBI taxonomy): Bacteria > Bacillati > Actinomycetota > Actinomycetes > Kitasatosporales > Streptomycetaceae > Streptomyces > Streptomyces sp. NPDC051286. The sequence continues at coordinate 13,087 of NZ_JBITER010000029.1, forward strand.
CGCAGCTCGAGCGCCGCGCCTTGCAGGGCCCCGGGTACATCGGTGCCGTGCTGCACCCGGGAGTAGTAGCTCCTCATCAGACGGCGCGTTGTCGCGGAGTCGACTTTCCACTGGCTGGCGACGACCCGGCTTGCGCCGGCCACCAGGAAGGCCCGGACTAGCCCTTCGCCCTCATCGGTCGGCCCCAGGTCCCGGCGGTTGGACTCACATCCGCTGAGGACGACCACGGCGCCGTTGAGCCGCATCCGGGAGATCACCGTGCGCGCGGACAGTACTTCGGTCCCCTCCTGTGTGCCGTCGGACAGGAGCAGGCCGGAGCCGAGCGGATCGTCCGGGTCGAAGAATCCGTGCGCCGCGATGTGCAGGGTGGACAGGGTCGGTGCCAGTTCCGTGATGCGGTCGATCCTCGCGTCCGTTCCAGAGGCGACGCGTCCTGCTTCCGCGTTCAGGAGTGCCGCGGCCTCGCGGGCCTCCTGGAGGAACTCGTCCTGCTCCTCGGCCGAGTCCGTCCCGGAGTGGGCGAGCACGAGGGCGGATCCTTCGTAGGGACGGCGGTTGCCGAGACGTCGCCCCAGCACCAGCCCCGGCAGGTAGTGGACGGGGGCGATCTCGGTCAGCGATCGGCCGTCGAGCCCTGCAACCGGAAGGACGTGCAACGGCAACTCGTGGAGCAGGCCGTGCGGGACGAGGACGGTGGCGGTCGCCTGTGCGAGGCGCGGGCACCAGGCCCGTGGCACCAGGGCCTCGGTGAGGTTCGCCCAGGCCGGCGAGAGCGGCTGGCCGGGGTTGGTGGGGCGGCGCCAGATGTCTGCCGCGGCCAGCCTGGAGTACGACTCCAGGTCCGCCCACGACAGAGGTGACTTCTCAGCCAGTACCTGCCCGTCGTCGAAGAGGGCGAAGGCGATGCAGGCGTCACGCATCGAGAACCAGGACAGGAGCACCGTGCCGGGTGCGAGAGAGTCCCTGAGTTCAAGGAGTTCTTCCAGGGTCGGTGCGTCCCCCGTGCGCAGGCGGGCCAACTCGGGAGATATACGGGCGAGTTCTCGGTGGATGTCCACCAGAGTCTGCTCCGCCATGAGCGTGTCCACGTCCTCCTGCGTGGGGCGTTCCCGCAGCCTGGCGAGCCGGGACCGCGCCTGCTCCTCTCGGCGGGCCAGGTCCGCGGGCACGAAGTCGGGCAGCGGGCCCGTTCCGCCGACTTCCGCCAGGAATCCGCGTCCTCGGCCGCGCTCGGAAGCGAGCAGTGCGTCAGCGACACGCTGCTGGGCGAAGCGGTCCTCCACCAGTTGCTCGCAGGCCCAGAACATCCTGACGAACTCCTCGCGGTAGTCCTCGACCGATCCCGATCGTACGAGTGCGTCCGAGGCGTCCATCGCGACCTGGCAACTGCTGGTGCGCTCGGCCCGGAACCCCGCGCGGCGGCCCAGCGTCGGATCTGCCGCTTCGAGCGCTGCGAGGGTCTCGTACATGCCGCGGGCTGCCGAGCGGGCTGTCGTGGCCGGGAAACGGATGTCCGATGGTCCTAGCACTTCCCGGAAGGCGGCCCTGGCCTGTTCCAGAAGCTCCCCGTCGAAGGGCTTCAGCCTGCTCAGTTCCAGCAGTGTCGTCCCGAGGTTGACGCACGCGCCGGAAAAGGTCAGGGAGAGGAGCTTGGACCGGGAGACCTCCAGGAGTCGTGACAGGGCCCGGCGCGCCTGTTCGAGGTTGCGCAGCCGATCGCCGTCGGTCCGGTCCAGATATGCCTTTCCGAGGAAGGCGAGCGCCAGCAGCTCGGACTCCTCGTCACCGTGGGCCGCCGCCTGTGCGGCCATCCTCTTCATATCGGGGTACGGTTCGTCGGAATCCGGTTCGGCATGGCCCATGTGCCAACTGACGGTGACCCGTTTGGTGCCCAGTGGTCCGTCCGCCCCGCAGGGGGCGGCGGCGCAGGCTGCCTCCGGTCCCACTTCCCGGCACTGCCGCAGGACGTCCAAGTGCGTCTGCAGGCGGCTGCGGCGCATCGGGTCCGGTGTTTCCATTCCCTGCTCCACCAGCCGCAGTACTTCATCGCTGAGCAAGTAGGCAGGATGCGCCTGCAGGAGGGCCAGGCTTTCGCGCCAGGTCCCCACCTGCACAAACCGGTCGATCAGATCCGAGGAGTACTCGGCCGGGAGCCGGGCGAACCCCATGTCCACGCCCTCGTCGCGACATGCCTCGACCAGTCGCCGCAGTGCTTCGCCCTGCTCCGGCGGGACGTACAGAGGCTCCGGCTGCTGGGCCAGGCTCGGCAGCATCCGTCTCAGCTCCTCGCTCTCCAGGGTCTTCCGCTCGGACTCGTAGTAGCGCTTGCGTTCCAGCCAGGTAGCGCTGCCGAGGAACTCCTTGACGATCTTGACCTGCCGGTTTCGCTGAGTCTGTTCCGCGGTGAACTCGGCGATCGCCATCTGCGTGCCCTGCTCCAGGGCTCGTCGGACCAGCCCGGCCAGCGCCTCGATCGCTCCGCCACCCGGTCCTTGCCGCTGCTCCCGCTCCAGCACCGAGCCGACCTCCACCAGCACCTCCCGCGAGGCCGAACCGAGCAGCTCTCCCAGCTCCGAGACCTTCCTCGTCCGGCGCATCCGCTGGACCAGCATCTCCGCCTCGTCCACGGGTGAGGCGTCCAGGCGCCGCTGGAGCTCCGCCAACACGTGGGCGCGGTCGACCAGTTCAGGGTCGTCCGGTACCCCTGCCCCACGGCTCAGCTCCAGGGAACGCGCCACGTGGTGCAGTGCGCCCCGGAAGTCCCCACGCCCGGCGAGCAGCCCGCTCATCAACTGGTGCGAGCGCGCTTGACCGATGGCGTCCCCCGCCTCGGCCCGGAGTTCCAGGGCGTCGCGCAGCAGCGGCTCTGCTGCGTCGAGGCGTTTCTGCCCCATGAGGAGTGCGGCGAGATTGCTCAGGACGCTCCCCTGGACCCGGGGGTTGCCGCGGGCCAGTTCGAAGGCCTCGTGGTATCGCTGCTCGGCTTCGGCCGCGCGCCCGGAGCCCTTCAGCGCGTTGGCGAGGTTGAGCAGCGCGTCAGCGTGGCGGTGTGTCGGAAGGAAGGCCAGGGCACGGGAGTGCGCTGTGACCGCCTCGTCGTAGCGGGCCAGGGAGTTCAGTGCCGCCCCCCGGTTCAGTTCCAGCACACCGTGGAGTTCGTCGTTGTCGACGTGGTGCGCGTTCGCGTCGGCGAGCCGGAACCGGTCGAGTGCCTCTTCGTAACGGTTCGACTCGACCATCACCACACCCTCGTTGAGGTGTAGTTGGAAGCAGGCGAAGGGATCGCTTCCCGGGGGCGGCGCTTCCCCCTCGTCGACAACTTGCGCCGCTTCCGCGAGCCGCTGGTCGACGGTCAGGGCCGCGATCCACAGCGCCCTGGCGTAAACGCCGCGGTCACGGTCGCCGCCGTCGACCGCGTCCTGCCGGATTGTGTACTGCGCCAGATAGGCTGCCTCGGCGCCGAGCTGGTGCGCCCAACAGTCCCAGGCTAGTTGAAACAACAGGGCCGGGTCCGCGTCCCCGCCCGCCCGGCGGATGCGGAAGACTTCCTCCCGCAGCCGGTGCACTTCCCCTGTACCTTCAGGCACAGCGACACCCCCGTATGCCGGAATCTCTGCGTGCGGTCAGTGTGACGCAGAGATCGACCGCGCGGGTTCCACATGGCGATAATGTCTCAACATCTGCACCTGTACCGCCTGTTCAAGGACTCCCGTCGTCCCGTGGAGACGCGCGAGCCAGGATCCCACCGACCGGCGCGTCGTCCTGACATCGCCTATGCAGGAGCCGGTTCAGGCCGAAGGTTCCTGCCGGGCGAGCAGGCCCGAGGTGGTGACTGCCGTCGTCCGGCGGACCAGGTCGGTGAAGACCAGGCGTTATGCTAGCCAGTTCCGGATCTGTGGCGTAGGCAGCGAGCATGGCGTCCGACGGGCGGGTGCACTGCCATGCCGTCATGTCCATCCGGCTCTGGGCGGCCATCACCCGGAGGTCGGCTGCCGTGCGTGGTGCCCGCGCGGCACGGTGTACGGCCTGGGTGACCGCGGTGCGGCGTACGTCCAGCGGAGTCGGAGCGCGCGAGACCTGAGCCTCGGCGATCGGCGTGGCCAACGCGACAGGGGTCATAGTGACCAGGTGCTGCATACGCCGGTCGACTTGGTGGCGTTCGCGGACCACCGGGGTCGACTTCGCCATCACAGCGGCGGTTGCGGCGATCAAATGGGATGGGGTGCGGGCCGTGAAGGTCGCTTCGGCACGAGTGCCCCAGCCCGGCGGACCAGCCCACAGCTCGACGGTCCTGCGGTCGGAGCCGTAGCCGCGCCGATCGATAAGGATGCCCGCTTGGTCATCAGGAGCGATGATCTCGACGGTGCCGAGTTCAGCAGCTCCGTCAAGGTTCCAGCCTGCATCGGTCAGCGGCCGGACGGTGTCCCTCCAGGGGACGGTTGGCCCTGTCAAGAAGCGGCCGAGGGTGTCGGAAGCGATGGCTTCGTCGTAGTCCTGGACCAGTGCGGCGGTGAGGCCGGCGACCGTCTCGGCCGGGGTGACGTGGTTGAACGTTGCCGTCCAGCGAGGCGCCGAGAAGGCGTCCTCGGCTGCGCTGATCTCCCACAGTTCGAAGTCGTCGCCGAACCAGCCGATCCGAATCCGTTGGTCGGGAGAGGTTACGAGGAGCTGGCAGGGGCCCTCATCGAGGTACTGATGAGGCCAGTGGGCGACGGGCACGAAGCCAGCCTCGCCGGTCCCGTTGGAACCAGCCAGATACATAGGGCTGACCAGTACCTCTTGGTACCGGGTCGGGTCATCAGGGGCGTACATGGTCGAGTCTCCGGAAGCGAAGGAGGAGAACGGATCCGCGTGAGCAGCGGCGGGAGCCGCTGGAGCGCACGCGGATGCCGTGGCGGCGGCGAGTGGCCTCTAGTTCTCACTCCCATCACCGGCCCCGGCCCGGTGCCGACCGAGCGGTCACGGCCGCCGGCACCCGCGGTTCCGGCTGAGGCGCGTGGCTGAACATGACGTTGGACGCGGCGGCGCTACGCCGTAGGGCCGCCGCGGTCCGGGCGCTGTCGGCCCCCGCCCCCAGCGGAATACCGACGTGGGTGCGCGTTGCTGCCGCTGGCGCTGTTTCACTTCGCAGCACGAAGGGCTGGCTCCAGTGCTCGACACTCGCGTAGACGGCCCCCAACGCCTGGCCGGCATCGGTGAGCACGTAAGGGTCTCCGTGCCGGGAACCCGTCCGCGTGACCAGGCCATCGGCCTGAAGCCGGACAAGTCGCTGCCGTGCGAGGCCGTTGTCCAGGCGCGCCGCCTCGGCGATGTGAACGAATCGCATCTGGCCGTCAGCCGATTCGAGGGCCTGAATCACGGCAGTCGAGTGCCGAAGATGCAAGCGGCGCAGCGCGTCCTCGACACGCTCGGCTTCGGCCATCGGCTCCGGTGTCAGGTGGGTGCGGGACCAGTCCGACACCGTGCGGAGGACGGGGGCCAGAGACGTGCCGAGCGCGCTGAGTCGGTACGGCGAGCCCCGCCGGTCGTCATCGCGGATCACCAGTCCGTCAGCGTGCATCGTGGCCAGCCGTTTGCCGACGAACTGCTCGCTGACGAAGGGGAGCTGGGCAGCAACATCGCGGACGCGCATGGGGCCGTTCACCTGGGCCAGGGTCATCGCGGTCCAAGTGGTCCACTTGGGCCCGATCCGGGCGAAAGCCTCCTCGACGCGCTGGGCGTCAATGGAAGCGATGGAGAAAGTGGGAGGCAGGCCGGGGGTAGGCATGGTGGGGTCCTTATCGGGATGAGGTCAGCGTGAGCGGGGGGCTGCGAGGGAGGTACTGGCGACGGGCACGGCGGCCGAGTCGGCGAGCGCGCCTGACTTGGTCTGCGTGGTGGTGCGGCCGAGGGCGGCGGACACCCGTGAGGTCGTCGCGCGACCATCACGCAGGGCGACTTCCCCCTGCGAAGTGAGCGAGAGGAGCTGGCCGGGCCGATACACGTTCTCGGTGGTGTCCTGATGCAGCAGCCCGTCGGCGACCAGCCGCTGCACGGTCTGCGGGAAGACCGCCGGGTCCTGCCGCTGGGCCTTCTCCCGCGAGATGAACGGGTCCTCGCCGATCGCGTTGCGACGAAAGCGAACGCCTCCGGCCGCGACGGCTTCGAGGGCTACCAGCCCGCGCTCCCCGGCGACGGCCCAGTCGTCGTCCCGGTCGGGCCTCGTCTTCTGCCCGTAGCTCTTGTTGGTCGCGCGTTGAGCAGGCTCAGGCGAGGACAGAAGCCTCCGGTAGGCGGACAGGGACTCGACGAGCTGGCTGTACGCCCGGTCTTGCTGCGCCAGAACGTCTCCGAGTTCGGGGAGTGCGGTCCGCAGCAGCGCGTACGACACCTGGGCACGGCCGACTTCACCGCGACCGATGCCTTCGAGCAGCCGCTGAGCCCGCTGGACCGCGTCGAGCACGCTCTCGTGTCGCTCGTCCAACGCCGCTGTGGCTTCGATGACGCGCGTAGCGGCCTGGTGCAGCGGCTCTCCCGGACCATGCGCGAGGGCGGGCACGCTGACATCCCCGACACCGAGCACTTCGACGACGAGACAAGGCCCAGGGTGTGTGTCTGCGTCGTACGGGTTCACTCCGTCGCCTCCATCCGGGCGAGCAGGGAGCGGACCAGAGCGGGCAGGCTCCCGGGGTCGTCGCCGAGCCGAGGGCGGTCGCTCGCTTCGCGGAGGAGATCGGCGTCATCGAGCAGACCGCTGGAGATCTCCATGCAGGCGTCGGTGATCCGGGCGGCGGCGAGCAGCGACTGGGAGAGAACCTCGACGTAGTCGTCCGGTGCGAGGCCGGCGGCCTCGGCTGCGTTGCGGACCGCCTCCAACTCAAGCGCGCTGAAAGCGAAGTCGAACTCGTCGTCCCGCTCGGTTCCGCCGGATGCGGCGACGATCGGGGCGCAAGGCTCCGTAGGGATGCCCACGCGGGTACAGATCTCGTCGACCGAGGAGGTCAGCTCGACGAACGACTCGGTGAGCCACCCCAGCGCGGAGGCGTAGGAGGCCAGAGCGAACAGGCCCGCCGAACCAGCGGAGCGTGGCTCGGCGGCCACGAAGCCCTCGAACCGGTCGTTCAGCCCGGTGATCACGCGGGGCCCAGCGGCCAGCGGACCCAAGACGGGATGCAGGTAGGAGCGGGCGGCAGCCGTCGGGTACTCGGCGGCAGGGATGCCGCCGACGATCTGAGCGGCCTCGGTGAGGAGATCCGCCAGCTCTGAACGGGTCAGCGCAGTACGGTCGTTGGTCATCGCTGGGCGGCCTTTCGGGGGGCAGTGGCCGAGGGCGGCGCTGTTGACGGGGCAGTCGCGTGGCCCGCTGTCGGACGTTCGGCGGTGAGCGTCGAACGAGACCGGGCGGCCTGCACGCGGGCCTCCGTGGCGGAGTCCGGGCCGACCTCTTGCTGGGTGCCGGTCCGCAGGTGGGCCGCGCGGTAGACCGCGTAGTCCTTCCGGCTGCCAGCGGCTACGAGGTAGATCTCGCGCTTGTGAGTCGAGGTCGGTGGGGCCTGGCGGAACTGGATGACCAGCCGGTAAGCGACCTCCGGGTCGACGTACACCTTGTGGAAGCCGGCGAGACGGCCCTTCAACGGCAAGCAGTCGTCGCTTCCGTGGACCAGGTTCTGCAGCTCCAGCAAGGCCAAATCGCGTATCCCACCGGGGAGTTCCCGCAGGTCGGCGATGGCGTCAGGGTGCGCGGCGAAGGCGAAGCGGGCGCGGCTCACAGCAGCCTCCCCTGGACCGCGCGCTGAACCGGTACCGCCGCCGTCGCGCGGGGCGCGTCGAGCCCGGTCTGCGGTGTCGGAGAGGTACCGGCGGACCGGGAGAGGGCGATGCGGGCCCGGACGACAGCACCGTTGTGGTCGCTGTACTCCGGAGGCTCGGGCAGCGGTTCGCTGCGCTCGTCCAGCCAGGTCTGGGCGACGCCGACGTCGGGGAAGGCGCCCTCGCGCATCGTGTACGTGCCGGCATCGTGGTTCCACTCCTCGTAGAAGAGGCGAACCGGTGCCTGGGTGGCCTGGGAGTCGTTGACGAGTGTCCACGCCTCGCTGGGATTGTCGTCGGAGGTGTAGGTGTCGATGACCTCGTAGCGGGTGCCCGACTTCTGGATCTGCTGTTCCACCTGGACGGTGAGGTCGTCGGCGGGCTCGATGTAGTCACCACCGCGCAGTGCGATCCGTTCGAGCGGGCAGCCGCGTTCTGCCAGCCAGTTCTGGGCGAAGGACGCCGTGGCGTGGTGACTCGTCTCGAACGTGAACGTGGAATGCCGCAGATCCCGAGCGACCGCGATCGCAACGAGCTGTGGCTCGCCGGGTACCCCCCAGGTGACCGATCGGTCGTGGGCGAGGACGAAGCTGTGCGAACCGTTGGGCTTGGTGTGGTGTTGGGACAGCACCGTCAAGTCGCCAGACCAGAGGGCCTCCATCGCCTCCTCGGAGTCGTCGTCGACCGGCGAGAGATCGTCGAGGTCGAAGTCGAGGATGTCGTTCACGCCGCCACCCCCGACTGCTCGGGCGCCGGGGTGGCCAGCACCCGGTGATTGGGGCGAGTTGCGCTGGTCGTGCAGGCCGCGAAGGGTCCGTCGGGTGCACGCAGGTGCGCCAGGGTCTGGTCCAGGTGGTCGCGGTGCCAGGTCGACGGGCCGGACAGGCCGGCCTCCGTGTCGGTGAACTGCTGCCAGGCGAGCCAGAGTGCGTGGAGCCGGGCGACGGCCTCGGGGTGTTCGTGCCAGTGCGCGCACCAGGGACGGCTCGTGCTGATCTCCCGGCCGTACACCGGCAGGAAGAGGTAGTTCACCCAGTCGCTGAGTGCAGCGAGTTCGACGGCATACTCCTTGCCGCCCAGGGCGGGGATGAACACCGAGGCGGGGCCGTCGGCCTTCTTGCCGTCAGCCGCCTCGGCTTCCGGAGTGCCGTCCGGCGGCTGGATGGCGACGGATTCGGGCTCGGAGCCGAGGCGGTCGAGGATGACGCCGTGCTGCCTGACCTCGGCCATGGTCTTGGCGAGGGTGCTTGCGAGGTCGTCAAGGTCTGCGTCGGGGACGCGGTACGGCTCGGGGCCGGGGGAGGTCGGGCTGGTGTCGGCCATGGGGGTGTGCTCCATCTGTGAGACGGCGACATGCCCGAGAGGATCCGGAGAATCAGCGGTTTGGTCCGGCCGGAAGAACGCGGTAGGGGAGCGCTATCGGTCGGCGCAGCGGGGACAGCGGGGAAAGGGTGGGGCCAGCAACTGCAAGGCACGCGCAGACTGTTGTGGGACGACGCCGTTGCCGAGCGCGGTGAGCTGCGCTGGACGGCCGAGCCCTGGAGTCGCGGTGACCCAGCCGGCGTCGAGGCCCTGCATCCACTCCACGAAGTCCGCGCGGAGCCGACCGGCCGCGTCCGTGGGAGCCGGGGCAGGACGGGTGAGCCTCTCCCATCGGGTGATGGCGGATCCGTACGCTCCCCATCGCCGGTCCGCGCCCCCGCCTCCGGCGTCTCCTCCGCCCAGAGGGGCAGGACCACCGCCGACAAGGGAGGCCGCCATCCCTTCCCGGGGCGGCGGCCCGGGGTGCCCGAGTCGCTGGCCCTCGGCGTCGGCAACAGAGACGCCGCGGCACTGGGCAGGGTCATGTCGCCATTGCCGTGCCGCTGGTTCGGTGAACCCTTGATTCCGTCCGACGCCTTCGGGGTCGGCAGCAGCAGCCACTCGACCTCGTCGGCCAGGTTCGGACCGTGCCCCCCGCTCTTCCGCTTCGACGGATGCTGCGACCCGCCGTTCTTCCCGATGTTGCTGGTCGGCGTCTTCAGCAGGGTGCCCGGCGGGCCATGCGGCGAGGAAGGTCCGCTCGCGGCGGTGCGGGGCCCCGACGTCGGAGGCGCGAAGCACGAGCCACTTCGCGTCGTACCCGAGGTCGGCCAGGGATCCGAGTACGGCACCGAGTGCCCGCAGAGCAGGCTGACCTGTGGTGTCTCCCAGACACCACGGGCAGAGTTCCACGTCGCCAGGGGAACCGGCGGGGGAGGTGAGGAGGCCGCGCACATTCTCGATCACAACCAGGCAGGGTCGGAGGGCATCGACCGCACGGGCGACGTGCAGCCAGAGCCCGGAGCGGGTCTGGGCGTTGAGTCCGGCCCGGCGGCCGGCGACCGAGACGTCTTTGACAGGGGAAGCCGGCCGTCAGGACGCACACCCGGGGGACGGTGGTCCAGTCGACGGCGGTGATGTCGCCCAGGTTCGGGACGCTGGGCCAGTGGCGGGCCAGGATGCGTGAGGCGTTCGGGTCGACCTCGGCGTGCCAGGCCAGCGTGCCGCCGAGGGCGGCTTGCACGCCCAGGTCGAGGCCGCCGTACCCCGAGCAGAGAGACCCGATCAACGGAGAGCGCAACAGGGCGTCGAGGCTCGGGTCCGTGACGCGTGGGTCGGAGATGGGGTAGATCAAGGCGAATTCCAGGGGCAGAAGAGGGCTGGTGGGGACGGGGTCTCACGGGTGACCGCGCGAGGGTGGTCGGCTTGCTGACAGCGTGGGGAGACGGCTGGCCGGGGCTGGGGGTGACGCGCCTGGGCGGGGTGTGCTGCGGGCGCGGGCGGCCTTCACTCGGTCGGGCGGCGGCTCGCCCGCCGGCGGAGCCGATGCCGGGGCCTTCGGAGCCGGACTGCTGTTCGCGGTGGCCCAGCGGGCACGTACCTCGTCGAGCGGACCGAGCGCGTGCAGGGCGTGGTTGATCAGCCGACCGGGCCCCAGAACCTCGTCCTGGGCCAGGGTCCGGATGGCTCGCGCGGAGGCGGCGGCGGTGCGGGTGACGGAGGAGCGCATCACCCGCTGCCCGAACCAGTCAGCGCTGCCGGGGACCATGCCTTCGCAGACGGCGGTCAGCTGCTCGCTCGACACAGTGCCGTCGGCCAACAGACCGCGTCGCTGGGCCTCCCAGAGCAGGGTGATCCGGTCGATGGGTTCGCCCCGGTGGTGCAGCGCGCCCAGGCACCGGTAGAGCTGCCCGTGGGTCGGGTCGGCGAAATCTCCCGGCCGCAGCCAGGCCACCACCTCGCCCATGGCCCCCGGCTGTTCGGCGAGGACGGCTAGGAGGAACCGCTCGTCCTCGGCGACCTGGCCGCTCTGTGCCGGAGGCGGGATGTCCGTGGCGGCAGAGGGCCCAGCGGTGGGTGGGACCGGTCGAGGATCGGTTCCCCAGCGTCGCGCAAGGTCGGTGAGTACGCCGGTCAGGACGTCCGCCGTACGCAACGCTCCCTCGACCTCGCCCTGGACGGCGTCGGCCCGAGCCGCCTGGTGGAGACGGATCGCGTGCTGGGCGACGGTGCGGTGAATCGCCCCCTCCAGCACCATGCGGCCGTACACCGGGGCGTGCTCGGTTCGGGGACACGCCTGGATCAGGGTGTGGGCGTACGCCGCGGTCAGCCCGCGCACGTGCTGTCCGGCCTCCCCGACCGCGTCGGTCACCCATGACAGCGGCAACGGACCATCGGCCGAGAGCGCGGGATGCCCGTCGTTGCGCAGCTTGCGGAGGGCGTCGAACAAAGCCTGGTGGACGGGCCGATAGAAGTGGTCCGCAGCGAGCCACTCCAGGTGCGTGAGCTGCTCGGGGTCGAGGAGTGCGGCGCCGAGGACCGCCTGCTCGGCACTCATCAGCGGGTTCACCGCCAGCCGCCGGGATCAACGGAGAGCGCCTCGTCCTGCCGGATATGGAGGTTGGCGACTGCCCGGTCAGCAGCGGCCATCGACAGCGCGAAGTCATCAAGGACGGCGGTGAAGGCAGGATCGGAGGCGGGGACCGAGCCAGCCCCGCCGTCAAGCCACCACCGGCCACCGCGCAGAACGACCGGAGCGTGGGCCAACCGCCCCTGCTGTGGAGTGGGCGCGCTCATGCCGACAGTCCAAGATCGTCCTGGCCGATGCTCTTCGCGAGGGCACGCTCGGTGATCGCCTTCGTGGCGCGAGCGGAAGCCGGGCCGATTACCTTGGCGGAGGGCTCCTTGTACCAGGGCTTGAGGTTGAGCATGGCGACCCGGATGCCGGTGGCCAGCAGCAGCACCTTGCCCTTGGGCAGGGCGCGGATGGCGTCCGGCGGCAGGATCCGCTCGGTGCGCATGCTCACCGAAGTGGACTTGCCGCCCTCGCTCGTCGACACCGAGGTGGTCTGGACGTCGTGGTCGCCCACCTGACGGCTGAGCCGGTCGGCGAAGTCAGCGTCGTCGATGCCCGAACCGATGATCTTGATGGTGGCGGCGGAGTACAGAGCGTCCATACCGGCCTCGCCCCAGCACCGCTGGCCCTGACGGTAGGACTGCAGGATCGTCATCGGGATGACGCCCCGGCTGCCCAGGTGCGAGTACAGGTCGGGGAGGTCGCTGATGCGGCACACGTTCGCCGCCTCGTCGAGGACGCACAGGGCGGGCGGGTCGAGTCGCCCGCCGGAGCGCTCGGCGACGATCACGGCCGCGCGCATCACAGCGTCGGCCGCTGCCGCGATGATCGCGGACGCACTGCCGCCGCCGTCCTTGCTCAGCAGGTACAGGGTGTCGCGGGACGTGGCGAAGGCGAACGGCTGGAACTCGGGGAGGTCCTCGTTCGGCGTGACCCAGGCGGCGACGTCCGGGTCGAGCAGGCAGCTCGCATACTGCCTCGCCGTCTCAAAGATGCCATCGCGGGTTTCGGTCGCTCCGGAAACGGTGCCCTGGAGCTGGGCGGCGACCGCATGGTGGCCGGCGTCGGTGAGCAGGTCCACCGGGGTGCGGTCGGCCGGCATCGCGAGCCAGGCCAGGACGTCGGTGATCGGCCGCCGGTGGGACGCGGCGGCGAGGAAGAGGGCACCGAGGGTGTTGCTCGCGGCGGTGGACCAGAAGTCGGAGCCGCTGGACTCGTCCACGCTCGCGGTCACGAAGTGCCCCGCCAACCTCTTCGCCCCGGCGAGATCGCGGGCGTCAGCGAGGATGTCCCACCACATCTCGCGCGGGTGATGGGCGATCTGCTGCGGGTCGAGGGTCCAGATCGTGCCGACCTCGGCTCGGGCGTCCACCGTGGTGGTGAAGGCATCGTTCGCGGCTTTGTTACTGGTGAGTAGGACCGGGCCCGGTGCCGAGAGGATCGCGGGGATCGCCAGCCCGGACGTCTTGCCGGAACGCGGGGCCATGATCGCGACGATCACGTCCTCCCAGGACGCGCGGACCTCCGCACGACCGGGATCGAGGGTGCCGAGCAAGATGCCGCGGTCAGCGGGCAGGACCTCTTTTACTCTCCCGGTCGCCCAGGCTCGGGCGGAGGCTCTTCGCCTTGGCGACGATCTCCTTGTCCAGCAGTGGCGCCAGGTCCGCCTTGCGGGCGAGGCCGGACTTGGATCCGGCACGCCAGCGCATCCACAGCACGGCAGCGGTGACGATCAGGGCCACGGTGAACAAGCCGGGGACGACGCGGGCACCGACCATCAGCATGCTGGTGCTCAAGGTCGGCCACAGCACCTCTGGGTGCAGCAGCGCGTCCGTTACGCGGAAGGGGGCCCATGTCCCGCTCCCGACAAAGGTATTGGTGAGATTTCCGGTCAGCCAGGCCAGGGAGCCGAAGGCCATGACGGCGCCGAGGATGCCGAACAGGAGGTAGAGGAGCGCGTCTGACCCGGTGGTGGTCGAGGGCGCGCTGGTGCGCGGGGAAGGCACGGCGGTTCCTTTGGTGTGCGAGCGGGCGGGGGTGGGGCGCGCTCGGCTCTCTTGCGGCTCATGGGGGTACTCCTGGACGTCTGAAGCGGAACGTTTCAGCGGGGTCGGCCGGCAGGACGAGGCGCGGGGGGAGGTGCTGCGGGGGCCGGCGGACTGCCAGTTGACGGCGATGTTCCGGCGCTCGGCGAGGAGGCGCGGGCGGCCCGCTGCCGGCCTGAATCGAAGTTCCGGGCAGCGCACGGCGCAGGAGCAGCCTCGGCACCGAGGGCATCGTCGAGCAACTCCCGGCTGCGCAGGACGTTGACCATCTGGTGGTGCCGGGGGTCCGTGCGCTCTGCGGGACAGGCAGCGAGACCGTCCTCGGCGGCTTCCAACTGCTCGCGGACGTCCTGGAGCATTCCGTACGCGGCGGCCAGTCGCGTCCACGTCTCGAAAGTCGGATTGTGATGCGGGTCGTCGAAGTCGAGACGGGCGCGAGTCCAGTCGGCGGCAGCGGCGACGAGTTCGGTCAGCTCGGGCAGAGCCCCGACCAGTGCGCCGTTGACCTCCTCGATGATGCCCGCCACTTCATCGGGCGAGGCGTCCTCGTGGAGGCGAGAGATCATCCCGCGGACCGAGTACGGATCGGTGGAAGCGCTGGGCAGGTGCCTGACCTGCAGCGGCTTGTCGGAGCCCGGTGCCGCGCTGTGGTGGGCGAGCCGGATGTTGTGCTGCATGGCCGCACCGACGGCCTCGCCGATGCTGGAGTAATACTCGGGCACGTTTGCCTCTTCGGGTGAGTGATCCTGGACGGGTGAGTCGAGCAGTGGCGCGCGACGTACTGGTGGCCGACGGCGAAGAGAGCGGCCGGGGTCACCGTCGGGGGGTTGAGGCGCGCGGCAGGTGCCCCGTCGTAGTGACAGGCACCGTCTGGGAACTGGACGCCGAGGAGACCTTGGCCTGGTTCGCCGCGGGAGAAGTGGCCAGAGCGGCACCACGGTGATCACGGACGGTCCGTGATGCGGAGTAACTCGTCGAAGCGGTGCCGACGCGGCGTAGTTCGGCCTCGGAGTCGACAAGTTCAGACTGGGCCGAGCTGACGAACTCCGAGGCGAAGCCGAACCGGTTAGCGAGCGCATACGCTTCGTCGTCCAAGTCGTTGACCTGTTCTCCCGCCGCTTCCAGCGCCTCCCGGACACGCTCCAGAGCACCGTGCTCGGGGTGAAGGAGGTGGTCAACTGCCCGCTGAAGGCTGGCCCCGTCTTCGGCCGCACGGATCTGGTCCGTGATGCTGAGAAGCTCGGCTCCGGCGGTGTAGGGCCCGAGCGCATGCACCGGCGGACTCATCCGGGCCGTGTCGAGAGAGGGCGGAAGGGTGACGTCATATCGAGCAGCTCGAAGCATCTCGGCCGCATGGGTGGCGATGGCGACCCGGTCGGCGAGCGGAGTGGTGGTGGGCAGGCGATGGCGTCGGCCGTGCCAGTCGTCGATCTGCTTGAAACCGGCGTGGCGGAGGAGCTGCGCGGAGAGGTCATCGGTAGCGCCCTTGGCAACGACGCTGCCGCTGAACTCGGACGTGATGGTGATCGAGGTAGGCACGGAAGTCTCCGGGGCAGAGGGAGCGAAGGACCCGTTGGAGTTGGGCCAGTGGGCAGAGCGTCCGGCAAATCCGGGTTTTGGTCCGGCCGAGATCGCTGGTAGAGGCCGCACGGTGGCGATCAGCCGGGTACCCCGCCGCAGCAGGGCACCCGGTAGGTCAGAAGAAGGGATTCTCTGTCGGTCGGTCGGCCCCGGTGGCGGCTCGGAGCAGTTCGGCGAGGTCCTCGGGCTCGGACGACCTCTGGTCTATCCACCACCCGGCGCGGGTCACCGTACGAGCGCTCTCCTCGATCTCCGCCCACTCCGCTTCGCTGGTCGTGCCTTCGGTGACCAGTGCGGTGTAGGCGTTGGTCAGGATCTGGTGACGACAGCGCACGCCCCAGGGAACGGCCCGCTCGGTCCCCTCCAGGGGAGGCATCCGGTACTGCCCGGACCAGGCTTCGGACGCGGTCTGCTCCTCGGCGCGCTTCGCCTTGAGCCAGGCGGCCTTGTCCTGCTCGTCGCCCTCGTTCGAGGCGCGCCAGCAGTCCGTGCACTCCTGCCTGGCGAGCCACTCGGCGAAGCCTGCGCGGCGGTCGGCCGGTCGGTCGGACAAGTCGCGGTCGGCATGGTGACCGCAGGTGTGGTCGATAGGCCAGATCGTCTTCACGGCCGTGGAAGGGCCTCCTTGAGGAGTTGGATCAGCGGTCGCGGGAGTACGCGATGCGGGGGTCAACCGGCCGAACCGCCGCTGTGGTGAAGGCGGAGGCGGGGACCGGCGCCCTGCCCGGGATACCGGCACGGGCCGGGCTGGCGGCGAGCGCGGCGGCGCTCAACGGAGACGCGCGAGCGGGACCATGACCGCGCTCACGGCCGGCGGCCGGCGTGTCAGCAGGGCGGGGCCGAGCCGTCACCTCTTGAGCGAGGCGGGGCTGCACTGCGACCTGGAGCCCCGAACGGTGCAGGGCCACCGTGGCGTCGGCGACTTTCCCCAGCGCCTCGACGCGATCGGTGGTCGCGGGGAGCGTGTAGATGTCCAGGCTCGAGTCGTGCCGCCAGCCGTCCTCCACCAGCACGAGCCCGCTGAGGCCGGAGACACGGTCGTCGAGGGCTGCGACGATGCCGAGCTGCGGGTGATCGGCGAAGGCGACGTCTGGTTCACCAAGCGGACCGCGGTCGCGTACCTGTGCCGTGACGGGCGCCAGCGAAGGGTCAAGTGCTGCGTCCACATCGACCTGGTAGCCGGCCTTGCGTAGCAGCTCGATGGCCCGGCTCGTACGGCCGTGTCCGTCACGGCTCTGGTCGGCCAGCGCGTACAACGTCGGCTGGTCGGGGACGGGATGGAAGTCGAATGCCTTGAGCATCCAGGTGCTGGCCGCGAGGTTCTTCGGGTTCGCGGCGACGATGCCGTGGACGGGGTGGTGGCCGAAGGCCAGGTCGGGCAGCACGTCGTAGTGGCTGGGCATGGCAGATCCATCCGAGGCGGGTGCGGTTACAGGTGCGGGCGACGGGCGGATCAGTTCTGGGGGTGCGGTTCACGGAGGACTCCTGGATCGCGGTCGATCAGAGCCGGGGGGCGGATGAGGGACGAGCAGGCGACGGTGCGGCCAGCGCGGAAGACTCCGTCGGCGGACCGGTCGGGAGCACGTGCTGGCCGACCGACGGCGAAGGGGCGAGAGCGACACTCGCCCGGGATGGAGCGGAGTCTGGCGGGAGCACGTTGACGGCCCGCTCCTTGCCGGATCGTTCCTGCACCTGGCGTGGTGGTACGCCAAGCTGGTCCAGGCGGGCGTCGACAACGGAGAGGAGATCCGGCACGCTGCCGCCGTGGCGCGCATGCGGACCGTCTGGCTCGGAGTCGTAGACCACCTCGTAGACGGCAGGCACGGCGGACCGGTGGCGGGTGACCATCCAGCTTTCCGGGGACTCGGGGTGCTCGGAGGGCGGCTCCTGCGGGGGCGAGATGATCAGCGAACTACCGTCGGGAAGCTCGGCGCGGACGATGTAGTCGCTGAGGCCGTACTCGACGGTGCACTCCAGGCCGCGCTGCCCGAGCGCGGAACAGAGGGCGGCCTGAAGTTTGCGCGGATCGGACTCGGCGGGCTGGGGCGGGATTTCGTGGTGCATGGAGTTCTCCGTTGCCGAACGCCCCGCCGGACGGCGTGAACCGCCGGGAGTGTGGAACTTGAAGGAGCGCGGTGGTCCATGAGGATCCGGTGATCGGGCGGTTTGGTGCTGCCGTGACTGCGTGCTAGGGATCACCGCGAGCGACCGGGAGTCGGCGGACGCGATGCCGGGGGGACCTGGGGCGAAGCAGGCGACACAGCAGGGGTGTTATGAGTGGACCGGGTCAGGGCGACGCGCGCCCGTTCGGTCTGCGCCGGCAGTTCGGCGTCCGCCCGGTGAGCAAGGTATTCGCCGACACGCGCCAACGCAGCGCCCTGGTACGACAGTTCGTGCGCGTAGTGCCAGCCTTCGCTGTTACGGTGCTCCTCCGCGCGCTCCTGGTAGAGCTGAAGCGAGCCCGGCTGCGAGCCGTCCATGAGAGCCATGACCTGGTCCCACTCATGTCGAAGCTCCTCCGCCCGGAGCAGGGTGGTGTCGAGCCCGCGCAGTCGGCGGAGGTTGTCACTGATCGGTCCCTCGACGTAGTCGGGGCCGTTGGCGGCGGCACGGACCCCGGCCAGCACCTCGGGGCCGTGGTCGAGGAACACTTCGGCGTGCTTCCACGCCTCGGCGTCACGCTTGACCTTGCCGTCCCCGTAGACCTCGTCGTCCAGCGGCCAGCCGTCCGCGTCGCAGAGGGAGTCCGAGACCGCGTCCCAGGCGTCGGACGCTTCATTGATGCCGGCGGCGGCCGAGGCCAGTGCCGGGAGGTGTCGCCGCCAGGCCAGGGGGTCGGTGGCCTCCGGCGGCAGGTTGTCACTGGAGGCCGGAGGAGTAGAAGAAGCAGACATGATCAATCCTTGTTGCTGTGCCGGTCGTTGGTCTAGGCCGCCATGCGGGCGTCGGTGTCGAACAGCTCCCGCTCGGCCGGGTGCAGGATGTGCTGGGTGATGAAGGAGCGGCCAGCGACCTTCCACAGGCCCCGGCCCTTGGTCAGAGCGGACACCGCCTGCGTCTCCACGCCGGTCAGGCCGAGCAGGGACGCGGCAGCGGTGAGCTGGTCGGGCTCCTGGCGGTAGATGATTCGAGTGCTGCAGTCGGTCAGAAGGCCCTCGGCTAGGACTCGGCCACGCGAGCCGGCGTCGCCCGCCGAGAGCAGGTCCGACAACCTGTGGATCACCATCAGGTTCGCGATGCCGAGCCCTCGGCTGAGTTTCCACTGCGACTGCATGCGCTCCAGCAGGCCGACGTGGCGCATGATCCGCCAGGCTTCGTCGTAGATCACCCAGCGTCGGCCGCCGTCAGGATCGGCGAGTGCGGATTCCATCCACGCGCTCGCGCACGTCATCGCGAGCACCAACGCCGTGTCGTCGCCGGAGCCGCCGAGACGGGAGAGATCGATGGACAGCATCGGCGTGGTCGGATCGAACGACACCGTTGACGGGGCGTCGAACATGCCGCTCAAGTCACCATGCACGAGACGTCGCAGGGCGTGGGCGAGGTCCTGTGCGGCCGAGCCGAGGTGCCCGGCCTGGTGGCCGAGGGCCTGGTCGAGGCGTTCGGGGGAGCCGAGGACGTGCGCGATCTCGCCGAGCAGCGGCACCGTGCCACGGGCGGTGGCGTCAGCGACGACCAGGTCCAGGGCCAGGTCCAGGGCGGTGTGCTCCATCGGCAGCAGATCGCGCTTCAGCACGGTGCGGGCGAGGCCAGCCAGCAGCAGCAGACGGCGCTTGCGAACTTCCGTGAACCAGTCCTCCTCGCTGACGGAGGCCGGTCGGGCCGGGGAGTCCAAGGGGTTCAACCTGCCCGGGAGCCCCGGGCCCAGGGCGATGCTGTATCCGCCGAGGGCCTGCGAGACGCCGGTCCACTCGCCCTTGGGATCACAGGGGATATAGATCCGGTAGCCGTGGGCGATCGACCGGGTGGCGATCGACTTCGCCAGCGCTGACTTGCCCATGCCGATGATCCCGGCCAGGACCGCGTTCGGGTTCGTGAAGCCCTCGATCCGGCCGCTGTTGTACAGCGAGAACGGGTCGAAGCAGAAGGCCGCTTCCGCGTGCAGATCGCGGCCGATGAACACCCCCTCGGCCCCCAGGCCGCCCTCGGCCACGAAGGGGTAGGCGCCGCTGGCTGTGGCTGTGGTCATCCGGTGGGCGGGCAGGTCGAGCTTGCCGCCGCGGGCCGAGGCCGGGCCGGGACGACCGGCTAGCGGGTAGGTGTGCCGCAGTTCCGGGTCAAGGGTTTTCTCGGCGCGGTGCTTGGGCGGTGTTCCGGCGAGGCGGGCCTTGCGGCGGGCCTCGGCGAAACCGGCTCGGGCGGCCCGCTGCTCGGCCCGCGACGTCTTGCGGGGTACGAACAGGGGGGAGGCGCTGGCGCGGGTACGGGGCATGAACGTTTCTCCAGACAGGGGTGCGGGTCAGTGGCGGACGAGGCCGGTGAACGGGGCGTGCAGGTCGGCCGGGGTGGTGTGCCGCCGCACGAGGTGCGCGGTGCGCTGGTGGCGCTGGCAGATGGTCAGTTCCGGCGCTCCTTCTGGGAGGCCGGCCTGGCACGCCTCGGGTTCGGGGATCTCGCCGGAGTCCGGCCGGGGCGCCGCGTGGTAGGCGGCGTGGAGGTGCTCGGCGGCCTGCCAGATGCGGGTGCGGGCGGTGCGGAGCTGGTCGCCCTCGACCGCGACGAGCTGCCCGGTGCGACCGGCGTGGGCATCGAGCAGCCCGTACAGCGAGACGAGGTGGGCGTGCAGGGCGTCCAGCTCGGCGCGGGTGATGACCAGCGGGCCGCCCGGGACGTTGAGTGCGCGGTGGAAGTCGAGCGCGGCAGTGGCGAAGGGCACGAAGTCCTGCGCGGTTGGGCTGGCGGTGCGGGACATGAGGGCGCTCTTTCGAAGGCGAAGATCAGGCGGCGAGCGCGAGCGGCAGGGCGGCGGCGGTGAACGCCTCGGCCTGCTGCCAGGTCAGGGGACGGAGGTCGAGCTGGGCGCCGACGGCGGCGGTCTCCACCACCGCGCAGGCGCTGCGCAGCTCGTCCTCGGTGTCGGCCGAGACGGTCAGCAGCCCGGTCAGGGCGACGTCCGCGTGCCCGGCGATGAGCTGGCGCTCGCGGGATTTGATGTCCTGGTACTCGATCGAGTCCGCCTCGGAGTCGACCTGGCCGCGACGGGCCCGCTCGGCAGCGTCGGCGATCACGCTGGACTTCTTCCGCTGCACGTCGCGCAGAGCGGCGTCGAGGTTCTTCGGCTCGTAGGAGAGCGACAGTGTGCGCCGGACCCCGCCGGTAAACAGGAGCTGATGCAGGAAGCCGGCCGACGTCTCCGTCCTCGGCCAGTTCTCCACCCAGTAGGTGGCGTGCACGGCGGAGTCGGTCGCGATGTGGTCCGCCTTCTCGACGACCACGACGGGTCCGGCGGCGGCGGGCTCGGCCTCAGGTCGGCCAGCGGTGGACCAACGATCCAGCGTCGCCAGCGCCTTCGGGTCGTAGGCGGTACGCACCACGGCGGCGATCTCGCGGGCGCTGAGCCAGCCGGTCGGTGTGAGTCCGGCGGTCCGCGCGGCCTGGTCGAAGGTAGAGGTGAGCTGGGCCAGGACGCTGAAGGCACCGGTCAGGCCGCCACCGGCCTGGTTGATCAGGCGCCGAGCGGCTTTGGTGTCCAGGGACACCGCGACGTACGCCTCGTGCGGGGCGGCTGCCGGGCCCGCGCTCTGGATCAGCTCGTTGTAGATCGTGCCAGCCATCGGGGTGTCGGGTCGGCCGTGCTCTTCCCAGTAGCGGCGAAGCGCGTCGCCGGAGTCGGGGATGGTGCGCTCGATCACCTGGATGCGGGCGATCTGCCCGGTGCGGGCGAGGGCTGCCAGTGCGCGTCCCCAGCCGCCCACGTTGGCCTGCTGGGTGCCCGGGTCGAGCAGTGCGTAGGCGCGGGAGGAGACCTTGACCACTGCGGTCAGCGTGCCGGTGTGAGGGTTGTGGACCGCGCCGTACTTGCCGTCGGGAGCGGTGGCCACGCGCAGGCTGGCGGCGGTGCCGGGAAGGTGGAGCAGTCCCTCGCGGGTGGGTCGGCGGGAGGGCCGGGTGAGCCAGATGAGCTGGCCGCGCATCCGGCGCAGCGCGTATCGGGTGACGATGGGGGCCCAGTCCGCCAGGGCACGGCCCCGGTGTCGGACGAAGACGAGCAGGGCGATGACCGCCCACAGCGGGATGAGCTGGAGAGCGCCGACCACGCCGCGGGCGAGGATCACAGCGAGAAGGAGAAGGCCGGTAAGCCCGGCAACGACCAACTGCGGGACGGTCAGGCCGAGCAGGACGCCGCGCCTGCTGCGGTGGGGGAACTTCACGGTGGGCGTGGAGGACTGGTGCTTGCCGGACATGGTGGTTCCAGACGGTGGGAGCGGGCGGAGGACGGGGTGCGCGGCGCTCTTCTGGACGTCATGACGAAACCTTCCTGCTGGTCGGGGGAGGTGGGGGCGGGCCGTGGAGTGCGGCCCGCCCCCGGGGAGGTGGGTGGGTCAGGAACCCGACGGCGGCTGGGTGGGATACACCCAGTTGGTCGGCGTCGGAGAGCCGGCGGCCGACGGTCCGGACGCAGACGCCGGAGTTCCGGAGGCCGAAGGCGCGGGACCGACAGGCGGCATGGAGGTCATGTCGCCTGTCGGAGCTGATGCGCCTGCGAGGTGACCGGAGCCGCCCGCAACGCCTTGGACAGTCACTTCGGACCCTTCCGGTTCGTCCTCGCCGGGACGCGTGATCAGCGGCGGTATTCCCGGGCGCTGGATCAGGGCACGGCCCTTGTCGCCGGTCGCGTTCGGGTCTTCGCCGTACCGGAAGCGGGTCTGCTGCATGGGCGGGCCAGCGTCGATGCCCTCCTTGCTGAGGTTGCCGCCGGAGGGGTTGATGCCGGAGGCGACGCCATCGGTCCCTGCACCGGGGACTTGGTTCGGACCCTGCGGTGCGGGGGTGCCGGTGCCAGCCCGCAGCGCGAGGCTGCCCGCGGTCTTCGCCGCTCCGGCGGCGACCGCCATGCCGGCGACGCCGGTGCGGTGCATGTCGTCGTGGCCGCCGCCGTCGCTGGCCCAGTGGACGAACTTGTACGTCGCGTAAGGGCAGAGCAGCACCAGGACCATCACGACGATGCCGGCCATCGCGTCAGACAGGGCCGCCATTCCGTCGCTGGCATCGCTCTTGCCCATGGCGGAGACACCGATGAGGAAGACGACGGTCATCAACAGCTTGGAGACGATCAGGGTGCCGGTGGCTTCGATCCAGCCGCGCCGCCACCGCTTGGCGACCTCCCAGCCGCCGCCGGCCCCGGCGAACACCGCGAGCGCGACCATGATCAGGACGCCGACCTTGCGGGCGACCATCACGCCCCAGTAGAGGAACGCGCCGATCGCGCACCCGAAGGCGACCAGTGCGGGGACGCCCCAGCCGAGGCCGTACATGGCCCCCATCTGGTCGACCTTGATCACGCGGCGGATCGCGTCGTCGATCGAGGTGTTGGCCGCTTTGAACAGTCCGTCGGACAACGCGTCGACCACGGTGATGGCGACGGTGGTGAAGGCGATGGCGGAGAAGCTGAACAGGACACCGGTCATGGTGCCGAACGCAGCCTTGGCGAGGGCGCGTTCGTCTCGTCGCCAGGCCGCGGTCATGAGCTGGATGCAGAAGATGCCGACGGTCAGGGCGAGACCGATGGGCAGGAGCAGCTCGTAGTTGTCCCGGAACCACCCAGCGTTGAGGTCGATGGCCGTGGTCTTGTTGACGGCCTTGGCGGCCAGGTCGGCTGCGCTGGACGCCAGCTCGCCCGCCGACTTCGCGATCCATGCGCCGAGGCCGTCGGTGACGGTGCCGGCGGGGTTGGTGGCGAAGTCGACGGCGCCGCACACCTTGTCCATCAGCGGGAAGTCGCAGACTCCCATGGGTCGTACCTCCGTTCTGGGGCGAGGGTCAGGGCGCGACGGACGGCATGACGCCGACCAAGGCGCAGGGGTGGTCGGGTCGGCACTGCACCGCGAGGGTGGTGGACCGGCTCTCCGCGCCGCCGGCGGGCGAGCCCTTCCAGACAATCGACTGCTTGCCGGAGACCGTGACGGCGTATACGTACGCCTGGGTGATCGCCCCGGGATCGTCCTGGAGGGCCTGGGTAAAGGCGTGCGGGAAGTGCCCCTCATTGATCTTGGCGGTGGCGACCTGCCTGTTGGAGGCCATTTCCTTCCACAGCACGGGCGAGGGGACGACCTTGTCGACGGAGGCCGGGTCGGCGTACCTCGACTCCGTGGTCAGCCAGCCGCGCAGGGCCTTGCGCAGCTCGGGCTGGGAGTACGCCCGGGTGTCGTACGACCACAGCGCTGCGGCGGCGGCCTTTCCGTACTGGATCGGGTCGTGGGTCTTCGGCGGGACGGGGAGGTCGCGGGGCCGGGTGTGCGGCCCGGACGGTGCCGCGGGCGACGAGGACGCCGTGGGGGAACTCGGCGGTGGCGCCGGAGCATCGGAGGGGCCTCGGCCCTCGCGGGTGAGGTAAGCAACCAGGCCGGCGAGGGCGACGAGCACCGCCAGGACTACGGTGCCGAGCAGCGCCCGGCGGCGCACGCGAGATGCGCCGCCGGGGTGGGTGGAGTGCTGAGCCATCAGTGGACCTGCGTTCCGAGCGTCGAGAAGAACGCCACCACGCCGTTGGCCGCGCCGAGCAGAAGGGCCGCGCCGGCGCTCACCAACACGCCCTTCTTCCCGTTCGCCTCGGCCTGGTGACCGCCCGAGTGATGGCCCCAGGCCCATACGCCCGCACTGACGGCGAGGGCGCCGACCACGGCTATGAGCCCGAAGAGGTTGATCGAGCCCATCACCTGCTTGAGGACATTGAGACCCGGCAGCCCGCCCTCGTTCGGCTTGACCCCGGGATCGTAGGCGAGCTGGATGACCTGGTCAGCGAAATACATGGGGAACTCCAGTTCGAATGAATGCATGCCAAAGCCCGGAGGGGCGAACCAGCGGTGCGAAGAGAGGTGAGGAGGGGGAGCGCCGGTCAGACGACTCGGCGGGCCGCGAGAATCCGCGATTTCCAGGAGGCGACGGTCGTGATCCGTACGACGTCACCGGTGTGTGGGGCGTGGACGATCAGGCCCTGCCCGATCGCCATCCCGACGTGCTCGGGTACGGCAGCCGTCCCCTCGGTGAAGAGGAGGTCGCCCGGCTTCAGGGCGTCGACCGACACCGACTTGCCGTCCTTGACCTGCGTGTACGTGGTCCGTGTCAGGCTGACTCCGGCGGCCTTGTACGCCTGCTGCATCAGCGAGGAGCAGTCGCATCGGCCCATCGGGTTCTTGCCGTGGGAGTCGGTGCAGCTCCCGCCCCACTGGTACGGCGTGCCGAGCTGGCCCAACGCCCACCGGATCGCCGTCTGCACCTCTCGCGGAGCAGTGGCGGGGATCTTGTACTCGTCCGGCAGCGCGCCGGCCGGGATGGTGCCGAAGTCCGTCCCGTCACCGTCCGCCGAGCAACCGCCCGCGGAATCGGGCGAAGGACTGCCGGTGTCGGCAGAGCCGGACGGCGAAGGGTTCGGCGACGGGTCGCCGGCCTTCTGCAGCAGGGGCTCGATCGCCTTCTGCAGGGCGGTGGCCAGCGGCTCCCACTTGGCGTACGCCTCGGGGAAGCCCGACTTCTGCACCGCCTGGGCGGCCTGGGTGACGGACAGGGACTGCCAGCCGGAGACCTTCTTGAGCCCCTCGTAGAACTTGGTGCTGGCGTGCACCGGGTCGAGGATCTCGCTGGCCGTGCCCCAGCCCATCGACGGCCGCTGCTGGAAGAGACCCAGCGAATCGCGGTCGCCGTAAGTCAGGTTCCGCAGGCCGCTCTCCTGCAGGGCGGTCGCCAGGGCGACGACCTGCCCTCGGGCGGGGATGTTCATCGCGACGCCCGTGGCCTGGATCGTCTTGGCGTTCGGCACCTGATCGCCTGGTGCGTCCAGGCCCGGCACCGATACCGAGCCCTTGTCACCGCCGTCCAGGATGGCCTTCACCTGCTTGGCGACGGCGGAGGTGTCCACACCCTGTGCACCGTCGGTCGAGCACGAGGCCGAGGCGGTCCCGGCGCCGATGGCAAGGATCGGAAGGGCCAGCAGCAGCGGGCCGGTCGCGCAGAGACCGACGAGGGCTCCGGTCGTCTTCTTCATCGCCGCCGCCGTTCAGCGCGACGGCGGTGCCGGCCAGGTGACGGAGGCGGGTGTGTCAGGGCATGCTGCATCGCAGCGGCTCCTCGGTGTTCGTAGGAGGCGCGGTGCAGACTTCTCGTGCAAAGCCGTCGGCACCGCGCCGATGTGCATCCGCCTCTCGGCGGGCCCGGGTCAGAGGAGTTGGTAGCTCCCGGACGCCGGTTTCAGGTCACGCGCGGCAGCCAGCCGCGCTCGTAATCTCAGGCAGTGCACCGGGACCTCCTCACGGCGCTCGCGGACAGACGGGCAACATGCCGCCGAAGCTGCCCGATTAGACGAGACAGCACGGATAAGCACAGGTCAGCGGGGGTGGAGCGGGGCTCCTTCCCGGTGACACGGCGAGACAGTAGACCGGGATTCCGGCCGTACCAAACGACTGCCGTCCCGGGGCCCGCAGCGGGGAGTCACCTCGTTAGGCGCGGCCGGAATTCGCCGTTAACCTCCGGTGCAACCCCGCCCCAGACGCACGCCGTTGAGCGCTGTCCGGAGCGGGCCCGGATCCGCCGTGCCCGAAGAGAGGCCCTCCCCATGAGCTACACGTTGCACCGAGGCGACGCCCTGACCGTCCTGAAGTCCCTCCCGGACGAGAGCGTTCAGGCGGTGATCACCGACCCGCCGTACAACTCCGGTGGCCGTACCAGTTCAGATCGCACCGGCCGCACCGCGCGTGCCAAGTACGTCACCAGCAACTCGGCGCACGACCTCGCCAACTTCCCTGGCGAGAACCGCGACCAGCGCTCCTACCGCTCCTGGCTGACCGAGCTGCTCACCGAGGCGTACCGGGCCTCGACCGAGCACGCGGTGGCCATGGTCTTCACCGACTGGCGCCAGGAGCCGACCACCTCCGACGCCCTGCAGTTGGCGGGGTGGACCTGGAGCGGCACCATTCCGTGGATCAAACCCTCCAGCCGACCCCGTAAGGGCGGACCGAAGCAGGACTCGGAGTTCATCATCTGGGGCGTCAAGGGATCCCTCGACAACACCCGCGACCTCTACCTGCCGGGTCACTACATCGCCTCCCAGCCCCGCAAGGGCCGGGTCCACATCACCCAGAAGCCGGTCGAGGTCATGCAGCAGCTCGTCCAGGTCTGCCCCAAGGGCGGCACCGTCCTCGACCCGTTCACCGGCAGCGGCTCCACGGGGGTCGCGGCCCTGCGCGAGGGACGCCGCTTCGTGGGCGTGGAGCTGTCCGCGCACTACGCCGACGTCGCCGAGGAGCGGCTGCGCGCCGAACTGACGAAGGACGACTTCGAGCTGGCCGGACCGGAGGCATGAGCGTGAGAGCGGAGAGCCGGGGAACGGCGGCCCGCAGACGCCGAAGGGCGGCTGACGCATCGAGTAACCGATGCACCAGCCGCCCTTCCCCTTGCGTCAGGCCGCTTCGAACGCCCGCCGGATGAGCGGCGCCGCCTTCTCTAGGTCGGCCGCCGAGACGACGCGCACCTCCAGGTCGCCGGTCCCGAGGTGTCCGATGCCGCGCATGTCCCGGGTGAAGCCCTCCTCCAACTCGACCGAGTCCGGGTCGAGTCTGAGGTAGACCAGGATCGCCTCGTGCTTCGGACGGAAGATCACAGAGGCCACGTTCACCAGCCGCCGGTAGGCGATGTAGTGCCGCAGCGGCGCCACCTCCACCTCGCCCCACGCCGTGAGCGCCTCGTCCAGCTCCGCGTACAGGTCCCGCAAGCACTCCGGGACGAGACCAGAGCCCGGCGGCGGAAAAGTTACAGAGGTCGTCGGCATGCTGATGGTCGCCGTGTCCCGCTCCTTGATCCGACGAGACGAAGAACCGTTCGTCGAACCGGGCGAAGAGTCCACGAGCAGCAGGCTCAGGAGACCGCCGTCGAAGACGTGGTAGCGCACCAGGTCGATCCGCTCGGGCAGCCGCTGTACGGCCACGCGGTCGTGGTGGGAGAAGCTGGCCGCGATGCAGACCATCCGCGGGCGGCGCCAGTCGATGCTCTCGGCGGCCTCCGCGCCGAGCACCTTCCGGACGAGCGCCTCGACCTCGTGGTGAGCGGAGTCCAGCCAGGACAGGTAGGAGACGGCCTGCGACAGGACCCCGCTATTGGCGCCCTTTTTGTACTCGACCAGGACGGGCGTGTTGTTCTCGTCGAGCCCGAGCGTGTCGATCCGCCCCCGATGCCAGGGGCCGGTCGGGTACTCCGACGCCAGGAAGCGGATGCCGAGCATTGCTTCCATCCCTGCCTCGATCCGACGCTGAAGCTCCACCTCCAGCGCCACGGTCGAACCCCGCAGCTCGATGTCCCGACCATCGGCATCCAGCCGGAACAGCTTCACGTCGGTCACCAGCGTCCCCCTCCTGCGATCACTCAGGAGGATCAATCGATAGCGGTACCGGACTATTCCGGCCGGAAGGATGAGTTGCCCCTGCTCCGTACAACGGCATCGTTGAACGAGCGTTGATCCATGCCGGCAGTAGGGCCGACAGCGGGTGCAGAGGCACGGTTGCAATGAAGTCTTCAGCCTGGCTCTTATGGAGTTATGCCCGCGCCTCTTCGCAGAATCGAGCCGAGCCGCCTGGCGGCCCGGCGCGAAGAGCTGGGGTTGACACGAGCGGAGCTGGCGGCGCGGGCTGGGGTGTCGGAAAGGATGATCTTCTTCTACGAGGAGGGCCGGCACTCGCCCGCTCCGGCGCGGTTGGACCAGCTGGCCAAGGCTTTGGGGTGTGACTCTGGAGCGCTCACCGGAGCTCAGCGCGGTGCGGAAACGCTGATCGATCTTCGTTATGCCGCTGGACTGCCCCTCGACCGAGTCGCCGAGCTGTTGCGAGCGTCGTCCGCCGGACGTGAGCTGTGCGTGTCCGCGGCGAAGGTGGCGGCTCTGGAGAGTGGTCGCGAGGTGCGCGGCCGGGGGTGGAAGGACGCCCAGACGACCGGAAGGTTGCTTGCTCCTCTTGCGAAGGTCTACGGCGTGCCCGTGCGTATGGTCCTGGACGCTTGGATGCGCACACGTACAGGTGAGCCGGCGCCGCAGATCCAGGGCAAGCGGGAGCAGGACCCCTCACAGGCCGCGCTGAGGACCTGGGAGTTGTTGAACGAACGGCAGCGCATCTACCTGGGCGAAATCATGCGGGATGACCGTATGACGGAGACCGAGATGTGGATGCGACGGGTGCAGCGTCTGCCAGTGCCACGAGCGGCAAAGTGGCGCAAGCTGCCGTTGACCCTCAAGGCCGCACCGTCACTGGTGGGCTATACCCGCCTGCAGGAACGCCTTCGGCGTGGCGGAGTGCACGATCCTGGCGCTGGTCAGACCGTGCATGCACTTGAGCGGCGGGGGCTGCTGATCATCACGGAGGACGCCGTCGAGCATCCCGGCGTTGGTTATGTGGATCGGGTGCTGGTGGAGATTACTCGCCGGGGCCGAGCAGCTGCCCGCGCCGGGCTGGGCGAGCCTCGTGAACCTGACCACGCGGCGCATCTGCTGTCGGAGTGGCTGTGGGGCGTATTGGTACGGGTTGCGGCGGCGGAACCGACCGGGTTGGAGGACGACCGGTTGGCGGGCCGGTCCCTCTTCTTCATCGGCGTGGGCTACAAGGGGAAAGCAGGCGGTCAGCCGAGCCGGGGCTTCGTCGAGTCCGTTCCGGTGATGGCGGCAGGGGGCACGCACGTTGCCGAGTATCGATGGCGATTGACCAGGCTCGGTAAGCGGCATGTCGCGGAGTATCTCGATCTCTATCGAGAGCTCTATCCGCAGGTCGATACCACAGGGCTAGGCCCTTTTCCGGTCGACTCACTCTAGAAGCTGGAATTCCCTCTACCTCGGGGTGATTGCCAGTGGTGCGGTCTACGCTGCGGATTTGTGACGAGCCCCACGCACGAAGATGCTCAGACACTTGACGAAGTCAAGGTCCGCTACCTGGTCACCCGGGCTGCTCTGCGGGCGGCGAAGGCCATGACGTCGCCCGGCTTGAAGCCGGAGCAGCGTCTGGCGACCCTGATGGAGTGCCACGGCACGATGCTGGCGGCTCGCGGGCCAAGCAGCCCGCTGCCATTCGCCGAGTTCCGGAAGGCACTCAGAGGGGATCTGGCTGGGCTGCTGCCGGACGGCGTAAATGCTTTGGACCTGGGCGGGTTGCTGGTGGTCGACAGGGACGGGCAGGTGACCGAGGATGCCTTCGACCTCGATCTGGAGCAGCGGATTCTGCTGCATACCCTGCGGAAGCTCGACAAGGACGCGGGGGCGATCAGTGACCGGGAGCTCCAGTCGGAGATCGAGCAGGAGACGGCGTACGCGCTTCTACGAAAGCAGGGTACGCAGAACGCCTACGAGGCAGGCCGTTCCGACCTCATCCGGCATCCGGCGGGTCCGGTCGACCAACTGCGCAAGCTGAAATTGCCAATGGGGGTCGTCGACTTCTACGAGGAGATCCCCTACGGGTCCGTCCACCACGGCTGGTGGTTTCCCTGCCCGGTCTGCCGTTGGCCGATGCGCCTCACGCTCCGCAAGAACGCCGGCAACATCGTGGGATCGGCTCGCTGTTGGCATGCCCCCCACGCGGACATGGGTGCCGCGTACCTGTTCCGTCCAACGTCGGACGAGGAAGTGCCGGAGTTGCTGCCAGAGCCGTCTCCGGCGCGCCCGAGCGGGAGGGAAGCGGTGCTGTATCCGGACACCAAGACCCTGCCCGAGGCGCTGCCCGCGGAGGGGCACAAGGCGCTCGCCCGCGGTATCTGGAGGTACACCACCGTGCCGGGGCTTCCGGAGCTGGCCCTGTTCGACCGGTTGAAGGAGCGCGGGCTGAAGGTGGACCTGTGGCCGGGGCTGGACGCCTACGACCTCCTGGTGGAGGTTGCGCCGAAGCGACGCAAGAAGCTGTCGTTCAAGGTCGATGTCAAGGACTACACGTCGGCGACGACGCTCGCGAAGCTCATCCACGCACAGGAGGGCGACAAGGGCGGGGCCGAGTGGCTGGTCGTGCCGGACTACCGGGCCCGCCAGGTCCCGCTGCTCTCTGGGGTGTGCGAGAGGTACGGGATGAGGGCGGTCACCGCCTCCGAGTTCGGTGAACTGGTGTGTAAGGAGGCAGAGGTGAGCTGGACATGAGCGAGGCGTCGGTCAAGGAGACCGCAGTACTGGCGGCGCTGGCACTGGCCGCCCACTACTTTCCCGAAACGGTGGACGGGGACGAGCGTGGCGCTGCCCCCTTTGAACAGGCGGCGTTCCTGGTCTCCGGCAAGTACCAGGCGTGGGAACGTTGGGACAGCCTCACCCATGAGGAGAAGCAGCGGATCACGGCGGTGTACGCCATCGCCCCCACCGAGATCTCGGGTCTCCGGGCCTTCTCGATCACGGCCCGGTCTATGCTCGCGCCCCTGCACGGAGACGACCCCGACGGCCCGGGGACGATGCTTCCCTTTGAGCTCGTCGGTGACAACCCGTTCACCGCCAGCGCCGCCTTCCCACGGGTAGGCGGCGACCTGCCGGGATACGTCGACCGTCTCACGGCCCGCTTCCGCCGGGCCAGTAGCCGCTCCAAGCCACCGGACTTCGCCGGTCCGGGGACATGGGCTACGCAGGAGATGTTTGTGAACGGGGAGGGACAGATCCAGGGGCGGCTCACCATCCCCACCTACCCCCAGTTCACCGCCCCGCTTGGCCACGATCGGCTCCCGCGCGTCTCCTCTGTCCCCTACCTGCCCGACGTCCGTATCCCCACGCCCGAACTCCTTGACCTGGCCCGGCAGATCGACCTGCGCTACACGCCGGAGAAGCGCTACCTGCACCAGACCCTGCAGCAGCTCTTCGAGGTGCTGCAGACCACCGACAGCCTGTCCCCCCGCGAGGCGCTGACGATGACCGCCGGTCGGACAGAGATCTTCAACGCCCCGACCGGCACCGGCAAGAGCGTCCTGGTCCGGGTCATGGCCGCATGGTTCGCCGCGAACCAGCTACGCGTCGCCATCGTGCTGCCCGACATCAAGGCGTGCCTGGCAGCGACGTGGAATGTTCGAGGGGACCTCGACCACCTGCGTAAATCGGGGGTCATCGAACACGAGGCAGGTTGTGCCCACCTGATGTCCTCGTCCGGGATGCACGACCGCGCCCTCAAGCACGCCTCCCTGATCAACGAAAACCCCGACCTCCCCGGTGAGTGGGGTGAGCGAGGCGAGCGCGATCTTGACCAACTGGCCTACGGATGCGCACAAAAGACCTTCCTGGAGGCCACCGGCGACTACCCGCCCGGACGCGAGCCGTGCCTGAACCTGCGCCGTCAGGGGGTGGGATCCGCAGCCTGCCCCTGGATCCCGACGTGCGGGAAGTTCGCCCCCGTCTACGACGCCTGCGCCGCGAACGTCGTCATCATGAACCACTACGCCTTCATGCAGGGCAACCTGCGCATCGGCGTGAACCTGGACGGCCGGGCCGTCCGGAGCATGACGGCGGCCGAATTCGCGCTTCGGACCTGCCACGCCGTGCTCGTCGACGAAGTGGACCAGTTCCAGTCCCGGGCCATCGACAACTGCGCTGGCGAGGTGGTCCTGCATTCTCGGCGGCACTGGTCCGCAGCGCCGCAGGAGATGGACACCGACGCGAAGCGGCTACACATCGACGACGAGCACAACCTGCTGCCCGCCGTCAGCCACGTGCGGCTGATGGCGGAGTTTCTCCTCCTGAGCATCTGCAAGAACGCCCTCAGCCTGCACGCCACGGAGGACGAGCGAGCCCAGGCCCGCATTCCGGACCAGACCAGTACCCGCTGGCACCTGGCCCGTGGGCGGGACCGCGCACTCATCCGCCTGCTCTGGCCCGAGACGGAGATCGCGGAAGAGGCGGACATTCCGCCGGACTTCTTCCAGAGGCTCAACGCCCTCATGCCGGCCCGATATCGGGGCCTCGATCCGCTCGCCTCCCAACCGAGTCTGCTCGAACCCGACTGGGACGACGTGCGCCGTGCCCTCGGTGCCCTCGTGGCGCCACGAGGCGAGCACCTGCTCGACATGGTGAAGCTGGAGCTGCACACGCTTCTCGAGGATTCCATCAAGGACGTTCAACGGCGCGCCAAGGCGATCAACCTCCTGGTGACGCGCACTGCCATGACCGAGCTGGATGAAGCTCTGTCCGAACTGCAGGACAAGGCTCAGGACTACCGCTCCTCCGGCCTGCGGTCGGCGCAGAAGATCGTGGAGCTCCTGCGGGCCACGGCAGTCTCCTCGGTGATTCCGCTGGGCATGCTCGGCCGTTCCATCACCGGTTACCGCATCACTGGGCTTGACGACAAGGAGAAGAACGCCAGCGTTGTCGCCCAGAGCATCACCGGTGATCCGCACACCTACACGGCCGAGCTCGGCGGTGTCGTCTCGCTCCTCCTGGCCGCTGTGGAGCGTCCGGTGATGGGCTTGTCGGCCACCGCATACTTCCCCCAGGCCGTGCGCGAACATGTCCATGCCCCCGTCCGGTGGTGGATGACCGACGCGCAGGCCAAGTCCATCCGGGCCAGGAAGCACCGTATCGAGTATGGAGAGGGCCACCCCCTGTTCGGGGAGCCCATCAAGGTGTCAGGCACCCACCCCAGCCGTAAGAAGGACGCCCTGATCGAACTGGGCAGCAACCTGTACGACCAGAAGATCCACCGCGAACTCGAACGAGCGATGGCCCGGGACCCCGACCGCGCCCACGTGCTCGTGGTGGCCAACTCCTACCAGCAGTGCGCCTGGCTAGCGCGTGGCATCGCGCAGGCTGGCCACTACGGCGGCGGATTGTGCGTCGCGGTGCGGGCGGAGGATCGCCACCGTGCCGACCCCGACCTGCCCAAGGAGAACGTCGCTGTACGCCTCACCGCCGAGGAGTTCGAGGACTTCCCCAAACACGGCAAGATCCTGGTCGTGCCCCTGTCGCTGATTGCCAGGGGGCTCAACATCGTCGTCGGCATTCGCTCCGCAGTCCGCTCCGTCTACCTCTGTGTACGTCCCCTGGCGCTCCTCAGCGAGCCTGCCGAGATGTACGCCAGCATCAACGCCGCTGGTCTGCGGGCTCTGCCGACCGGCGGTAGCTCGAACCCATCACGGGCGCTTGCCGTCGGGCGTGACGCTGCCTGGGAGCGTCTGTCCCTTCTCCTGCGGACGGCCCCGCAGTTCACGTCCATGCACAAGTCCCTCCAGGAGGAGGTCGTCGCGGGCATGATCGTCGATCTCATTCAGCTGGCCGGCCGGGCTCGCCGCGGAGGCACCGAAGCGGTTCTTCACATGGTCGACTACGCCTTCCACGAGGACACCTGGAACGCCGACCTGGAAACAGTCCTGCGCCGCATCCACTCCCAGTGGACGCCCCAGGTGCGTCAACGGATGAACGAACTGTACGGAGAGGCGCTCAACGCGTTCCTGTCCTACGCCGGCATCGAACCCCACGAGCCCGGCTTCCCGGGCGCGTGAAGAGAAGAGGACGCGTGACCCAGCAGGACCGCGAGCCCGGGGTGTACCTGAACACCCTCGCCTACCGCTGCACACCCAAGCTCGTCGGCGACGCCGCGGTGTACGTGCGGCACTTCGACAGCGAGACCGAGAAGCTGTGGAGCGACTTCAGCAGGCAATGCGCACGACGCTACGGCGACGACGCGGCGCAGGCCCCGTACTCCATCGCTACCACCGTGCTCAGCACCCTAAGCGGCGGCTACGTCTACTTCGACCCCGACTTCCGTGGCCCGTTTCTCGCCTCACGCGAACCGCTGGACAGCGAGCTGCTCCGTCAGGTGTTCACCCTCACCCACGCACTGGCGCTCGGCGAGAAGATCGACACCATCGACCTCGACATGGCTCCTGAGCTCGCCAAACGGATCGCCGCGTCACCAGAACACCGATACGCGCTCGCCGACCACCTCAAGCCGATCGACGGCAAGCAGCCCAACGCCCCCGCATGGGTCTACAGGACCGTCGCCTGGGACCTCTCCCGCCGCATGGCCGGAAAGTGGGCGATCTCCGACAGCAGGAAGATCGCACTGCGTCCCGACACCACCGGCGGTCTGGTTGCCCTGGAAGAACCCTGGCAGAACGAGCAGGGCGGTCGGTACGCCCTCTCCCGTACCGCGTTGCGGCTCAAGACCCTTCCGAACATTGCCAGTCCCGTGCTCCTGGTGTCGTCGAGGGTGACCCGCATCTCCTCCTCGTTGATCTTCTCGAAGACGGCCCTGGCTGTGCAGCCCGGCTCTGGGCGTCCGCTCCTCGAAGTGTCGCTCAACGGCTGCGGCGCTGCCCGCACCGTGAACCGGCTCGCCTTGGAGGCGCTGGGGCGTCTGGAGATGGACTACTCGATCCTGAGGACGATCGACCAGCGATCCCGCAGGGAACAGGAACTTCTCAAGGCGGCCCGCGAGGAGAAGAAGCCGGCGGCCTTCCCCCGCGAACACCCCGGCCAGGTGTGGCCGGTCCTCCCCAAGAGCTATTCCTTCCCCATCGGTACCGGCACAGGGATGCAGCACCTGCGCCTTCTCTATGGCCACGTCGCCGAGGCGTTCGGCGACGTGGCCGTGCCTCTGACAATGCGGGAGGCGCCCATGACGCTTCCCCACCGGCCGACCGACCCCGAGCGCGTTACCAAGAAGGAGCTCGAACGCCGCAAGGAGGAACGGGAGAAGAGCGAGAGCAAGGAGCCGCTCCGGGCGCGAGGCAGCGCCGTGCCCACGCCGGAGTCCGTTTTCTCCGCCGTCGAGGCCGCCGGCTTCAAGAAGCTGCGCATCGCCTGCCTGTGGTACCGCGACGAGACTCGGCTGCGGATGCTCGACACACTCTGCAAGACCTACGGCATCGACCCCATGGGGCTCGACCCGCACGACGGCCAGGAGTTCAGTCTTCACGGCGACCAGATCACCGCGGTGCTTCACCTGGCCACCGACTTCCTCAAGCCTGGTGGAACGGACGGCAGGCGAGAAGCCCTGGCACAGACCGGGGCTTCGCTGGTCTCCGGGGACGGGATTCTTGTCGGCGCCTGGTGCGAGACCGAGAAGCCCGAGGCCGTTGACGAGCAGAACGGCGCGGACGCCGACAGCCGCGACGGCAAGCTCCTGACACGATCGCTCCTTGCCGGTCTCGGCGTTCCCACCCAGTACATCTTGGGCAAGAACGACAAGGGCATCGTCATGCCGAAGGCGAAGGACCACCCGGCCGAAATGGCCCTCCTCGACCTCTACCGCTCGCTCGGGGTCATCGACGACCGCATCGCCAACGCGCTGGAACCCGAAACCTCCGACTATCCCGTTCACCGAGTCGCCCAAGTCGGTGTTCATGTACGCCAGCAGAACCGGCGGAAGGGGGAGAACGGGCCCCCCAAGGTCGTGATCACCGCATCAGCACTCATCCCGCCAGCCCATGTCGGCGGAGCATGGAGCATGCTCGGTTGGAGCTCCACTCGACCCCAGTGGCAGCCCTACCGCAGCGCCCAGCCCGCCTTCCACGCCACGGCCTACCCCCAGGAGAACGGGGACAAGAAGACTCACCGGCAGCGCTGGGACGACGCAGCCGAGGCGGTCGAATTGGCCCTTGGAGACCTCGCGGAGGAGCTGGACGATGTCCCCTACATCGTCACCGTGGACGGGCTGGCCTGCCGCCGCATGTGGGAGGGGCTGCAGAACATGAACCAGGGAGCCTCCCGGACTCCGCGATTCAGCCGCTACTGGCTCCCAGGCAGCTCCCTGAGCAGCGACGAGAGGCCGCGCGCCGTGATCCGCATCAACATCGCGGACGAGGAGGTCCCGCCGCCTGTCAGCACCACGCGTGTGCTGAAGGGACAGGCTGGCGCCACGACAGATGGCGAAACAACTCGAATGCTGTATCAAGTGGATGTGGACTTTGGCGCACCCGTCTGGATCTTGTGCAACGTGCCGCGCGCGTACGACGGCGACGGCGCTGGCCGACTTGGCTCGAAGTACACCCGATGGGACGCCAAGCGGTCCGTCCACTCGGAGAAGAAGGAGGAGCGCCGCAAGGGTGAGATGCCCCAGAACTGGTACTCCATGACCGCGACCGAGATCTACCCGCTGGCCTGCGCCGAGGGCGTCTCGGCGGAAGCCCTTGCCGTGACCACGGCAAAACTTTGCCACCAGACCCTCTTCTGGTCAGACCGGGCCCGCTTCCCGGTGCCCTTGCACGCCGCCAGGCAGATGGACCTTGACCACCCGCAATACCGGCGCACCGCTCCTCCCGACGAGAAGCCCGCCGCCGAGCCGGGTTCTGACGGCGAGGCACCCGAGCAGTAACGGCCGGGGAACAGGGGGCTGTGGAGCTGGGCGTGGCCTGCTGGTCGCGCTGGGCCGGGACTGTCTCGCGGATGTCGGCATGCTGCGCGCTAGCCGCGTCCTCGGGCCCGCTGGAGGAGTGGGCGCGCCGGCGAGCCGAACGGCCAGGCCGCCTCGAACGGCAAGCGGCGCGCGGTGCCGCTCGGCGACGGTCCTCACTGCGGGGCCTACGTCGACCCTGGCGCCCCGAGATCGATCGAAGAGTGGACCGGCACGGAGTGGCAGGTGGTCGGCGTTGTCGAGAACCTGGCCGCTGCCCAGGCCCTTCTGTATCCGCCGCCGCCCGAGCGGGCGAAGCCTACCGAGTGGGGCCGGCCCGCGATGGGCAAGGGCCGGGGCCGACACCGAAAGCCGACCTCGGCGGAGGAGCGGGGCCAGCAGGGCGTAAGCGGTCGTGATCGCCAACTGGGCCAGCCGGGCGATACCTTCAGCAGCTCGGTGTTGAGTACGGGGAAGGGGAGGGGCAGCATGTCGAGGGGCAAGCAGATGTTGCGCGAGCTTGGCCACGCGGTACGAGAGGTGGCCAAGGAGGGGGCCGAGGAGAGCGCACGCACCTATTACTTCAGTGTGTACGATCGCGGCTTCAACGAGGCGGCCCAGACCTGCCTGGGTGTCCTGTGCGATGCCACGGAAGAGTTGTTGGCGAGGATGAAGTCCGGAAACCTGTCCAAGCAAGAACAGGCGCTGTACGCGCGGCTGACTGAACTGACGGCTGAAATGGACGAACGCCTCCGGAACGCCTGCCAAGAAGAGCCGACAGGAGACGCCATGCCGCAGCCGTCCGGCGCCCGACCCGGCCAGCCAACAAGACTGTCCTGAGGCTCACTTCTGAGGATCGGCCCCGTACGTCGCGACGTCTGGCACACCGAGAGCCATGCCGGTGATGCAGCCCTTGTTCCATGCGTCGCGCTCGTCGCCGTCCAGGCCGCCAGGGAGCGCGTCTGCGCACTCCCGCTGTCCCACGGAGGCGGGGTACTGGGTGTCGGGGCCGCCGGGGCGGGTGCACATGTCCTGCCGGGTGGCCACCTCCCCGCCGGTCGTGCAGTACGTGAGGTTGGTGGCGAGGACGCGCTTCGCGTAGTCCGTCGCCGTCTGCTCGCCGAACCGGTTGCCGTCCCAGTACCTCGCGGCCTTGTCCTCCTCGGTGATGCAGCCGGCCAGCGCGAGAGCGGCGAGGGCGAGCGGTATGAAGGTGCGTCGCATGCGCCGGAGCATACGAGAAGTACTCCGCCCCCGCAGGGGGCCGGGGTACCGGCCAGACCGTCAAGTCGTACTCGTCGGTCCAGGGTTCCTCGGTCCACAGGTCGTCGCAGTGGTACAGGCCGGTCAAGCAGGCCGCCCGTGCGGTAGGCGTACACGAACGGGGCCCATAGTTCGGCATGGAAGACGATCACCGGCGATGCGGATCTCTCGAATCGCGGACTACGGCTTTGTCCAATGGGGGAGGTCCCCTACGGACTGCCAGCAGGGCGAAGCGGTCCCTAATCGGTCTGATCCAACTCAGCCCGTAGACGCTCGGCCTCGGCTTCGGCCTTTCGCAGCCTCCGCTCCAAGGTGTACCGCGAGGGTGTAGGTGCGGTGCTCGCCGCCTTCCTGGACTGTCGCTGGCGGGGGACAAGCCACCCGACGCGCTCGTAGGCCGAGATCATCCGAACATGGGGGCAGGAGTAGCAGAGTCGCTCAGGCTCCGGGCTCGGCCAGCCGTCCGCGAGCATCCGTCGGGTGTGCTCCCGATCCCGCTCGGTCTGCAGCTCCGGGTTCGCACGCCACGCGTCCTCGAACTCGGCAGACATCTGCTGAATTCGTTCCGGATCCGCACGACGAGGTCCAGAAGCAGGCACCCAATCGAGACTCGGCGCGATGGCCTCCTCCCCGTGACCGCAAGCCAGCGTCACTTTCCAGAAGGCGGAGATGTGCGGCTCGTCATGGCGGATTATCGACCAAACCTTGGGATCCATGTCGTCCGGCGGCTCGACCGGGTCGGCGGGAAACTTCACCTCCCTCCGCTCTCCCCACTCAGCGATCACGCGATAAGGCGGCGGCGGGGAGTCGTCGTGTTGACAGATCATCTGCCCCGGAGGCAGTGGTGAGTGGAGAGCCTTCCTCTGCGCCTCGTGCGGTGGGGTGCCGTCGTCACGAGTGAGGACCTCGGGGATGCAGCCGCAGTCAAGCTGAACGCGCCACCGGAACACGCGGCTCAGACCCGGAATGAGGAAATCCCAGAGCACCCTCGGGATGTACCCGCGCATTTCGGCGACCTCCGCCTCGCACTCCCGCAGCACCTCCTGGCGAGACCTGGCCTTGCCGGGAAGCCGCTGCACCGTGGGTGTGCTCGGCGGCGGTCGGTCTTCCAGGAGAAGATGGCGACTATTGATTGAAGGAGCACCCATGGCGTCCCCCCGTTCCGCGTCCGGTGTTGCCATTCATCGTCCGAGTGGACTGTGAGTTGCAGCCAGGCACGCTACGGAGCTGGCCGCACTGTCAGGGGAATGTCGCGCCGTTTCACCCGTGTGGGTGGCTGTTCGCGCGGGTGCCGAGTCTTTAAGGACCCATGAGGTTTGCTGTCAGGTGCGGGCCGGGCAGCCGGGGTTGTCCACGAGCTGCACACCCCCGGCCACCGAGGTCTTCGCGGTCGTCCTCACGCAGCCATTG
This sequence comes from Streptomyces sp. NPDC051286, assembly GCF_044455345.1. Lineage (NCBI taxonomy): Bacteria > Bacillati > Actinomycetota > Actinomycetes > Kitasatosporales > Streptomycetaceae > Streptomyces > Streptomyces sp. NPDC051286. The sequence continues at coordinate 52,518 of NZ_JBITER010000029.1, forward strand.
CTTTGGTTTTCGCGCGGGCCTGCCGCAGCAGGTCCAGCACCTGGTCCATCACGCCCTTGGAGTCCTGGGTGCGGTCGATCTCGCTGAGGACGATCTTCCAGATCTCCCTCCCGCCCGCTTCATTCTCCTCGTAGTAGGCGTTGCGGATGCCCTCGCGGATCGGGTCCTCGGTGAAGGTGGCGTAGATGCCAAGGAACTGGCGCACCATGAGCCCGCTGGTCTGCCGCGGGTCGTAGGCGATGTGGTGGCCGTCGCTGTCGATCCGGTGAGTGAAGTACTCATCCGAGCCGAGCGAGGCATGTTGGATGTGGAGATGCTGGTTGCCTAGCCCGTCGGACAGCTGTCCGAAGTGGTCGCACATGCGGTCGCGGAAGGCGTCGAAGCCGGCGCGCGTGGTCAACGTCGTCATACCGTCACCTCCGCCGGCTCGCTGAGGAGGTTGCGCATCGCGGTTTCGACGGCGACCTTCGGGGACCCGCAGACGATGATGTGGACGATTACCTCGTCGGCGAACTTCTCCACGGCCGGGGAGCACGAGCCGAGCTCCCGCATCTTGGTGCGGAACGTCTCCACCTCGGCGATGGCGCTTTCGGTGATGGCCGGGACCTTCATGCCGCCACCTCTGGTGGGTTGAGGTATGTGGTGCGGACGTTGACGAGCTGGGCGTGGGCTTCGCGCAGGGAGTCGACCTGCTTCTGCAGGTGGCTGATGACTATCTCCAACGCGTCCGGGTCGAGGTACTCGATGTAGTGGTCGTCGATGGCCTCGATGGATACGAAGGGCAGCCGCTCCGACGGCCGTCCCGAGAAGGGCTGGGACTGGATTTGCCAGCTGAGGAAGCGGAAGTCCTCAGGGCGGCCCGTGTCGCACAGCGGGCCGTAGAGGGGCAGCTCACCGGCCGTGCCGGGGATGTTGCAGTAGATGTCGTGCGGGTGCTCGGGCCTGTTGCTGTCCCCCTTGTGGTCGATCGTGCAGCCTGGCATGCAGGTCGCGGTCACCTTTTCACCGGTAATGGAGCTGGTGAAGGTGAATGTGCGTCGGACAGCGGACGCTCCCATGGCGGGCTCACTGTCGGACGGGGCTACGGGGACGGGCTGGAGCCGGGTGGCCAGGCCGGTGCTCCCGAGAGGATGGGTGGTGTGGTCCTCGGGACCGCCGTTGTTGGCGGCCGTTGGTAAAGTTTTCATGCTTTATCTCCTTCATTGCGGGAGTCGGGCTATGGCCTTACCTCCGGTGTTGAACCCACCGGCCGGGGCCCTTGCTTTGGTGATACGCGACCTATGGAAACCGGGGCGAGAACGCTGTCCCGTTCGAGGGGTCCAGGCTCGGAATGGGGCTATTTCGTGGTAACTGGGGCGTAGAATGCGCTGTTTCGGCTGGCGGGGTGACTCCTCGGGCACGTCCCGCCAGGCGGTGCTGGTGCGGAACTACTGGGTTCTCGCCCGAGCCGCCCGCAACCTCAAGGCCGCAAGCGCAGCACTCACCCTGAGCTGAACATCTTCGATTCCCGGGGCGAGCTTCAGTGATGCGCCGTGTACGACTCGTCGAGCCGTGCTCTCCACTGCCTACAAAGGCCGTCGGCATACGGCGCGACCGAGTAGCCGTACTTGCCGCCCTGACCACCACCTTCACCTCGGGAGCGGTGGAGGGCAACCGTCACCAGAATCAAGCTGCTGAAGAGACAGATGTACGGCCGGGTCAACTTCAACCTCCTGCGATGCCGCATCCTCCTGTCACCTTGATCAACCAGCCGACATCCCCAAATCGGCGGCAGAGCCCACGAAGTGGACCAGAGCCTGAGTGTGAGGATGGGATACGTGACCGATACCATTCCGCCGCGTATCAACCCCGACGTCGATGACGGCCCTGTCGATCCTGCTCAGTTGACGCGGATCACATCGCTGCATAGGGGCTTCCTCTACCAACATCTGTATGCCGTCGGATGCCTGCTGAGCCTCAATCGCGGGGGAGTGGACAGACTGCTGGTCGAACGGGACGAGGACGTGGAAGCCGTCCTTGCGGACCGGCGACTCTACATGCAGATCAAGACCCGCAGCAGAGCTTTGCAGTGGGGTGACATCAGCAGCGCCATCGAAAACTTCGAGAGCGTTCGTGCCCGGCACGCCGCAGGAATACGGCCAGGACGACCCCAGCTGATCATCGTGTCGAACCAGGTCACCGGCCCAGGTCTGACCCAGAAGATGACAGGTGACGACTGGCCGAACGACGTCACGATCCTCACTCCTGGAGCACCAGCCCCCGATTCCTGGCTGCCACCCGCATGGGAGACGGTCGACGAGGCAGTCGCCTGGTGCACCCGTCAGGCGGCGAGGGTCCCGTTTGCGTCCCTGGCGCCGCAGACGCTTGTATGGAAGCTGGCTGCCCGGGTGGTCCTTGCCTGCACCGGTCACGGCGGGCAAATGTTCAATGTCAGTGAAATGCCCGCACTCTACGAGCAGTTCGTCCAGGAACTGCAAGCCTTCCCAGCCCCTCCGGCCCCCTATCTGCCGCAGGCCACCGAACCGGAACTGCTGACGGCCGCCAAGGTACGCCTCATCACCGGCTTCTCCGGCTCAGGGAAGACCGCCTGGGCATCTCATGCTGCCACGCACTGCCCTGAGCCGATCACCTACTTCGACGTCTCCGCGCTCTCGCGCGACGCCGTAGCCGGAGCACTCGCACGCGAACTTGCGGCCCGTCATCTCGACACAGCGCAGCGAGCGGAGCTCCTGCACGGGGCTGGCATCGATGTCCTACGGGCGGTCCACCAACATCTGGCAGGTACACCCGTCGCGATCGTCATCGACAACGTCCACCGACTGAATGCCGCCGATCTGCGAGACCTGGCATCCGCACTGCCCTCGACACGACTCGTACTGCTCGGCCAGCCCCGCCCCGACCAGGCCGCTTTCGCAGCCCACATCGGCATCGCGACGGAAAACCTAAACGGGTGGACGGCCGACAGCGTGGCCGGTGTGTTCGCTGATGCCGAGTGCCCCGTCGACCGGCCCACTGCCGAGCGCCTCGTCACCCTCACCGGCGGCCTGCCGCTCTACGTGTGCCACGCCGCCGCCCTGACCCGCACTCACTACGATCACGACGCGGCCAGCCTCTGCACAGAACTCAGCCAGCGTTGCCACAGCGTCCCCTCCGTCCAGGACCTCATCCTCGAGGAAGTCTTCGCCAGTCTGGACCCAACGGCCCGGACGGTCGCCTTCCTCCTGGCAATGGCCGAAGTGCCTCTGACCGATCAAGAACTACGGCGCCTAGCCCACGCGGCGGAGCTCAGCGGACCGGCCTGTTCACGAGGCACGCGAACCCTTACTGCCTTCGCCATCACCCAGCGCACCGGCCGCTTGCTCACCCTGCACGACGCCACGCGTTCTCTCGCGACGGAGTACGGCCCAGCAGGAAGCCATCTCACGATCGAGCATGCTCTGAGCGGCATCCTGCGCGAGTCCATTGAAGGAGGCAGCGCACCGGTCGGACGTCTGGCGAAATGGGCCATGCTGCTGGCCCGAACCGATCAGACCGAGCAGCTTCTCGAACTGGCCAGCCACGATCTCTTCTTCGAACAGTCCTTCTCCGCCGACCTTGCCCCGATTCTCACCGCTGTGGCCACTGACAAGGACGCCGCACCAGCCAGTCGACTCGATGCGCTGAACGCGCTCGCCCTCCTTGCGTACGCCGCCGACGAGACAACAGACCACGGCCGCCTGGTTGACGACCTTGCCGCACTCGTGGCCGCGCACTCAGCACGGTGGGGCACACGCGAGCGGCTGGTGCTCGCGACCCACCGGATGATCCAGCACGCATCCACCGGTGACCTCGGCGCCATGAACACCACGTACCTGGCAACACGATCCGAGACAGCCGAGAACTCCGTGGCCAGGCGCATCCTGCGCTACACGCAGGCCCAGTGCTTCTCCATCGCCGGCAGGTACGAACAGTCGGACATTCTGGCCATGGACGTGGCCGAGGCGTATTTGGACCACCTCGGGCTCAAGCCCGAGGACGTCCTCGGTGTCGGCGTCGATGAACTGGGCGCCCGTTTGGGACAGCAGGGCACGGACCTCGACGACTGCAAACGCCTGGCCGACTGCCTGGCGCTGACCGTGCGCTGCAAACGAGAACTCGATGAGCACCATGGACTCGCCGCCCTGCACGCCATGAAGTTCTTCCACCTCGCCGGCGCCTGGAGATCGGTTGTCACCATCGGCCAGGAGGTAGTAGACGACTTCGTGGAGATCGGAGACCTCCAGCAAGCTCTTCAGCTCCTTGAGCAGACACTGCTACCCCTCGTACAGCAGCACGCGCTCGATGACCTTGTCATCGGACTTCGCTCCCAACGAGCAGTCGTCATCGCTCACACCGGTGACTATGCCGCCGCCCGAGCCGAAATCGACACCCTCCAGCGCTACGACGTTCCACTTCAGCAAGCACAGGAGATCGAGAACCAGCGCGCCCTCATCGAGCACCTTGCTACCTAGCCCCTCCCACTCACCGTTTGCGCCTTGGGCACTGGGCAATACAGCTAGGGTGGTTGCCGTCTCTGTGACGGAGCGCCTACGGATTGGGTGATTGTCGAGTTCCGACAAGCGCGGAAGTCTGGGTGACCCGGACGACCTTCCGTGGTGACAGCGATCCGGAAGGTGGTCACTAAGTGGTGAGCGTTGATGTGCGCCGGTGGACAGCCGGTGGACAGACGCCTTTGGACCGTGCATCACGGGGTGGCACGGGCCAACCTGCTGCATATGCTCTGATCAGGAAAAACGTCACCACACAGCACGACGAGGCACCACACGACATGATCGCTCACGGTCTCGTAATGCGCAGGTCTTGCCACCTGACGACGCACACCGAATGCACTCCAGCACCCTGAAAGGCTTCCGGGGTGCACCCTTGGGCCTGGAGTACGGCCAGCCTCGCAAGAGCGATGCGGGCTAGGCCGTCTCAGGGTTCTTCAGGGACTGCCACGTCTGTCCCAGGCAGCGTTCAGGGACTTTCCGCGGGGTAAGCAGGCACTGGCATCAAACTTCGTCTCTGGTCTCCTGTAGACGCTGGTGCAACCACTCCAGGATCGCGTCCATACCGTCCTTGGAGTCCCGTCCCTCCTCGGTGAGTGCAGTGAAGAACCTCTCTGCAGTCTCGGCGGACTCGATCATCGCGCCTACCACAGCCTGACGGACCTTGTCCGAGGCCAGGAACTGGTCCAGCGTGTTCAACAATGCCCGCGAGCGCAGGCCCTCGTCGTCCTTGGCTGCATCCAGCAGGCCCATCAAGATGCCCCCGATACTCTCGGGCCCGAACTGCTCGGCGAAGATGTCATTGATCTTGTCGATCACGTTCAGCAAAGGCGCCAGCTCAGGCTCTGGGGCCTGAGCCGGCCCGCCCGTCCCCGTGGTTTTGAGCGGGTCCCCTGCCTTCTTCACCGAGATGTCCTGGACACCCTTGTCCTCGTGCTGCACTGCCACCAGGCGGGCCGCGGATATGTCGACCTTTTGGCCCTTCTGCTCCGGGCGCAGCCATGGGGCCAGCTGACGGCAGAATGCCGCTAGGTCCTCCAGGCTTGACCCGGTGAAGTCATACACCTGCGACACGAAGTCGTACAGCCGCACGAACCCGCTGAGCTCATGCCGGAACCCCTCCAGCCGGGCGACCTCATCCTCGTCCTCACTGGCGACCGCAGCCGCCAGGAGATCTTCGTACCGGGACTTGGGGCGAGACAGGACAGCGGCCAGGTCGTTGTGGGCGGTCTTCGCATCCTTGCCGTGCAGACGCCAGACCCGGACAAATTCATCGACATCCTGTCCATCAAAGACCCCGAAGGTGCGCAGGTTCATCGCCTTGACATGCGCCTGGTTCGGGTCAGTGACCTCAAGGATTGTGGCCTCTTCGTAGTACTTCGCGAATGCCTCCTGGATCTTCGAAGGGTCGTTGACGAAGTCCAGGACGTACGGGGCGCCCTTCACGACGCCGCCCTTGGTGTAGGTGCGGTTCAACCGGGAGAGGGTCTGCACGGCCTGGATGCCATCCAGGAGCTTGTCCACGTACATCGCGCACAGTAAGGGCTGATCGAATCCGGTGGAGAACTTGTCCGCGGCGATCATGACCCTGTAGGTGTCCCCGTCAGCGAACACCTTCGCCAGGTCACCCTTCACTCCGCTTGCTTGCTGCTCGGTGATCTCGTCGAGGACGCCTGTCTCGGGGTCGTCTAGGGTGCCGGAGAACGCGACCAGCGCACGCAGGTCCTGGTAGCCACGCTTGGTGATGTAGGCGTCCACGGCTTGCTTGAATCGCAGGGCGTGCCGTCGCTCAGAGGTGACGATCATGGCCTTGGCGTGCCCGTCCAGCAGGTGGGCTACGTGCCGGCGGAAGTGCTCGACCACGATCTCGGCCTTCTTGGCCAGGTTCGTGGGGTGCAGCATCACGAACCGAGTCAGCGCGGCCTTCGCTGCCTTCGCGTCCACCACCTCTTGCTCCGGGTTCACACCTGCGGCGAGTGCCTGCTGTTCGAGGTGCGCCAGGTCGAGCTCTACGAACTCGCCCGGTCCCACCTCCAACGTCGCTGTCTCCCCGTCGCTCGGGTGAGCAGAAGCCGACACCGGATGCTTCTTGACGGCCTGGGCCAGCTGGTAGGCGGTCTTGTAGGACTGGTAGCGGGTCAGGACGTCCAGGATGAAACCCTCGCTGATGGCCTGCTTCATCGTGTACAGGTGGAACGCCCGCGGCAGGCCCTCTGCCCGCCCCTCCAGGGTCTCTCCGGGCAGAGCGCCCAGGACTTTCTTCGGTGCGGTGGGGTCGACCGCGGGCAGGTCGGTGCGGCCGAACAGCTGTACCGTGCGGTCCTTCGGCGTGGCGGTGAACGCGAACCACGACACCGTCGCCGCAGACTCACCAGTCGCGGCGTCGGCCATCAGGTCCTCGCTGTCGGGGCCCTCCGCCTCCTCGTCGTCTACGAGTGTCGAGTTGGCGGTCTTGCCCTCGACGACCTGCTTGGTCTTCTTGGCCGTGGTGCCCGTCTGCGAGGAGTGCGCCTCGTCAGCGATCACCGCGAACCGGTGCCCGGCCAACGCTGGGTCGTCACCCAGTAGCTTGAGGATTGCGGGGAAGGTCTGGATCGTGACGACCACGATGTGTCGTTTGTCCAGCAGGGCCTGCAGGGTCGCGCGGGACTTGGAGCCCTCGTCCCGGCGGGCGTTGCGGTCGACGTTGTAGACGTAGTCGGTCTTGCCCTCGATTTGCGTGATCGCGCGCTGTACCTGGTCGTCCAGCACGGTGCGGTCGGTCAGCACGATCACCGAGTCGAACGCCTTCACCCCATCGACGTACAACCGGGAGAGGTGGTGGGCCAACCACCCGATCGTGTTCGTCTTACCGGACCCGGCCGAGTGCTGTACTAGGTAGCGCTGTCCCACGCCCTGCTCGCGGACGTCAGCGACCATCTTCGTGACGGCCTCCCATTGGTGAAAGCGCGGGAATATCACCTGCGTCTCAGGCTTGCCGCCACGGCCCTTGGTCAATTCGACCTTGGTGAAGACCAAGGACCCGAAGACGTCCAGCCAGGACTTGCGGGCCATGACCTGCTCCCACAGGTAGAACGCGCCCACCTTGCCCGCCGACGGGGTGGGGTTGCCGGGTCCGTGGGTGTCCGAGCCACGGTTGAACGGCAGAAATCTGGTGTTCTCCCCGTCCAGTTTCGTGGTCATGAAGACCTCGTCCTCGGTCACGGCGAAGTGGACCAGCGCGCCGTAGACAGGCTCTAGCAGGGGCTGGCCGGCAGGCAGCCGGTCGCGCTTGTACTGGCGTCGGGCGTCTTCGATGGTCTGCGTGAACTTGGTCTTTAGCTCGAACGTGGCCACTGGAATGCCGTTAATGAACGCCACCAGGTCGATCGATGTGCGACCATCCTGCGGGCTGTAGTGCACCTGCCGTACGATCCGCAGCCGCACCTGCTCGTATAGGCGCTTGGCCGTCTGCGTGGCCGTTCCGGCGGGGGCCCACTGCACCATGCGCATCTCGGTGCGGTAGTCCACCGGTACGTGCTGGTTACGCAGCAGGGCCAACGTCCCGCCGCCACCCCGGGTAGCCACGGGCGCGGAGCGCAGGGCCACGAGGGTGTCTAGGAGACGCTCCTTCGCAGCCTTCGCCTTCGGGCCCTCACCGATAGCGGCCTTCCACGCCTTGGGATCCTGGTCCTCAAACCATGCGAACACGTCTGGCGGGTACAGGGCACGGGCCGCGTCGTAGTCCTTGCCCGCGTGCGGGTCGTACAACCACCCGTGGGCGGCCAGGTGCTCGCACAGCTCCCGCTCGAACGCTGTCTCGTAGACGACGTTCGCGCCAGAGACATAGTTCATGTCCGCCATTACGCAGCTCCCTGCCCCGCGACTGGGACGCGCTTATGCCCCGTCACGACCGCCGTAATCAACGCAGCCTTGCGCTTCTTCATGAGCTCCACGTTCTCCTGCGCCTTCGCGATCAGCAGATCCACGCGGGCCGTGTGCTCGTCCAGGTAGACCAGGATGCGCTGCTGATCCGAGACGGTGGGAAGGTCCATCGGGAGGTTCCCGATGTCTTCCCGACTGATGTTGAGCATGGAAGAGCTGGCCCCACTGGCTTGCATCTCGATGAAGTCGCGGATCTTCCTGCTGGCAAGGACGTGCGCCACATAGCGGGGAAGAGCCTTGGAATCGTTGAGTCGAAGTGCGTAGAGCTTGTCGCTGAGCATGAGTCGGGGATAGGACCCCATGACCGCAGCCGCGCTACCGACGAGTTCTCGGGTGTTCGCGCGAGAGATGACGAGGTCGCCTCCACGCACCACGGTCTCAGGACGAGGATCTAGCCCTTCCGGGAGCTCCTTGTTCTCGTCTGGACGGAACACACCCCGGTTGGCGGCCCCAGCCTTCAGAACCGCCCAAGTCTCGATGCCATCTGCGGGCCACGGGTAGCACTGCGGACTCCACCCCTGACGGACAGACACCGTCACGTGCTTAAGCCGCAGACCGGGTTCCGCTGCCTCGACGTCGAGTAGAGCCCGCTCGATGAGCGCTGCTCGCCGCTTTTGCAGATGGCCAATGAAGCGCTGCTGGGCGCCAATCAGGGCGTCCATCTCCGCGACCTCACAGCCCAGGTAGTCCGCGATCGCTCGCTGTTCCACTAGGGGGGCGACAATAATCGGGAGCTTGCGGAGTTGGTCATTGTCGATTTCGATCTGCCCGGGGCGCACCCCCCTTGAGAGCCCCTTGCAGAGGTTGGTGTAGGGATCCGAGCGCAGCAGGTAGTTCAAGTACTTCGCATCCGCATCATGCCGGGGAGCAAAGCAGATGTAGTGCCCAGAGACGATGCCTCGGTAGTCCGAGATTCCGACAGAGCCCTGCCACGCCTTCATCCGGTTGACCACGAGCCACCCTGGATGGACGAGCTGATAGATGTTTCGGTTCTCTGCAGTCTGGTTGAGGTTCTCGCGCGACGACTTGGGCACGACGCCGTAGTCCCGAAAGACGGATAGCATCTGCTCGTTGGGGTGCTCGATGTCCTTAATCCGCTCGAACATCGACCACAGGGGCTTCGTCTCCCACCCCTCCGGCAGGGAGCACAGTGCTTCACCCGCGGGGCCGAGGAAGGACAAGTCCTTCACTTGGTGTCCTCCTCGACCTTGCGCAGGAGGGTCATGATCTCGGCGATGGATGCCTCGAGCCGAGCGTCGATCTCCTCCAGGGGCTCCGGCGGCTCGTAGACGTAGAAGTGCCGAGTGAAGGGAATCTCGTACCCGATGCGGATCTTGTTCCAGTCGATCCACGCTCCCTCAACATGGGGTGCGACCTCGGCCTCGAAGTACGCCTGGATGGTCTTGTCACGCGCGTCGTAGGTCTTAGGGCGGCCGTTCCACCCGACAGGGATGATCTCGGTGTCGCGCAGGCCGGCGTCCGGCTCGTCCTGGCCCTTGTTTTTGCCGGTAGGGATGCGGCAGACGTCGGCTGTCTCGTCGCGCTCGCCGAGGGTCTGCCACAGGGCCTTACGTTGCGGGCCATTCAAGCCGATCCCTACCGACCCGAGGTGCAGGCCGAGGCCGCCCATGAATTCCTCACGGTTGATATAGACCTTCTCACCAAACGCGGTCAGGGCCTCGACCAGGCCGTCGACCTTACTCAGGGCCTTGTGCTCGGCGACCAGGGCGACGCGCTCGGGGGTACAAGCGAAGTTCAGGCGTAGGGGCCGCTCGATGGTGGCCTGCCAGTAGGCGAAGTCGAGGTTGTCGAAGATCTTCGACGTCGCGGACTGCTCGCGGTCGCGATACTGGCCGGCGATCAGGGCGCGATCAGCCTCGCTGACCTCGACGCGCTTGGAGCCCAGGCCCTTACGCATCCTGGTCTTGCGGCCGGTGGCGTCGATGAGTTGAACCTTGCCGCACCGGTCGGCCTGCTTGGTGTTGTCGAAGATCCACAGGTAGGTCGCGATGCCTGTGTTGTAGAACATGTCGTTCGGCAGGGCGACGATGGCCTCGAGTAGGTTGTTGTCCAGCAGCCACCCGCGGATGTTGCTCGGCCCGGACTCCGCACCACCGGAGAACAACGGAGAACCGTTCAGCACGATTCCGACCCGGGAGCCGCCCTCAGCCGCGGGGCGCATCTTGGAGATGGCGTGCTCGACGAACAGCAGCGCGCCATCGCTCGTCGAGGGAAGGCCGGGGGCGAAGCGGCTGCCGGGCTGGGCGGCGTCCTCTGTGATGACCTCGACATCCTTCTTCCAATCCACGCCGTAGGGCGGGTTGGACAGCACGTAGTCGAACTTTTCGCCATCGAACTTGTCCTCAGTCAGCGTGTTCCCCAGTGTGATGTTCTTGGGGTCCTGACCCTTGGAGATCAGGTCTGAGCGGCACAGCGCGTAGGATTCTGGGCGCAGCTCCTGGCCGTACAGGACGAGCTCAGCCTGCGGGTTCATCTCCGCCAAGCGCTCCTGAGCGACCGAGAGCATGCCACCGGTACCGACGGTGGGGTCGTAAATCGTGCGGGTCACCGGCCCGGACAAGGCCTGGTCGTCCTCGGCGAACAGCAGGTCCACCAGCAGACGGATTGCGTCGCGCGGGGTGTAGTGGTCACCGGACTCGGCGTTGCTGGACTCAAAGTCCATGTAGATCAGGTGCTCGAACAGCTCACCCATACGCTCGTTCGGCACGGACTCCAGGTCCAGGGGGAGGTCTTTGAACTGCCGCACGATCGCCGCGAGGATGCCTCCCTTGTTCAGCCGGGAGGCGTGGTTGGAGAAGTTGAAGTTCGCGAAGACGTCGATGTCCTCGCTGAACCCGGCCACGTACTCCAGCAGGCCGTCAGCCAGGTCCTGCGCCCCGGCCGCGTACAGACTGTCCAACGTGTGCGGAGTGGTGTTGTAGAAACTGAAAGCGCCGCAGGTGAGCTTGGAGATCTTCGCCCGGCGCATCATCTCGATACTCGTGGACGCGATGACCTGATCGATCTGCTCCCGGTAGGGGGCCATTACGCACTCAAGGCGCCGCAGGATCGTGAACGGCAGGATCACGTCACCGGCCTTGTTGCGCGCGTAGACCCCCCGCAGAGTGTCCGCAAAGCCCCATACAGTGCTATCCAGGTTGTTCAGGGTGCTCACAGTCGTCCTCGACCTCACTTGAGTCTGCAGCAAGCCACCCTCGGCGGGGCCGCTGCATCTATCCGGGGTGAATCCTTGCAGGCGACACCGACACTATGAACGCGGACCTGATACTCAGGAGCTCTGCCGTCGAGCCTTTAACGGCTCTACTGTCCCATGGCCAGTCACCTTCAACAGACAAAGCTGAGTAGTTGTACCGGGAACCGTTCCGTTGATGACCCGCCGGTCCATCACGCGCGGACGTTCTGTGGCGGTATGGGCGGAACGAGTAATTCCCACTCCCGGTCGGTGATCTTTGAAGGTGCCCCCCTATTGGCTGCGCCGGGTGGTGACGAGTCGGCCCTCCTGGAGATGGTGGGCAAGGTCGAGGCCGCAATCGAGCATCGCGAGGACATCGAGGTGTCTGTCGGCCGGCACGGTGGCCAGGCGCCGCTTGTTGCGACCGACCCGGATCAGAGGGTTCGTTGCGCTTGGTGGAGCGATCGCGACTGGCCCGTCAGATGCGCTGGGCGTTAGACGGACCAGAGGGGTGACCACGGCGCGGTCGTCGAGCAGTTGGTTGACCAGGTTTGAGGGGGAACGGACGTAGTCGAGAAGGTCTTCGATCTCGTATTCGTTCGCCTGGTAGCGATTCATCCACCCGTCAATGTGCTGCTCTGCGAGCCAGCGGCGTAGGTCCGCTGGTCGACGCAGGTGGGCGGCGGCCTCTCGACCGGCGAGGTGGGCCAGGCGGCGGGAGGTGATGCCGGAGGTGAGCAGTGAAAGGGCCTGCTCGGTGTTGACGCCGTGCCGGATGTGCCAGGCAGTGTACGCGCTTAGCCGCGGCGTGGTGGGGGACAGTAGGGGGCTGTTGTTGACCAGATTGATCAGAGCGCCGGTGACCCAGCTGAAGGCGTGCTCGAAGCCGCTGCTGATGTTGCGTACCGCTTGCTCGAGTGCCCATTCCGCGGGGACATCGGGCAGCCATGAGCGGGCCAGGGTGGGGATGCCGCTGCCGGAGATCCAGTCCTGGATCGCGGCGGCGAGCGGGACGTCCACCGGTGTGCCTCTTACCTCTTTGGTGGTGAAGCGCCAGGTGCCAGCGACCTCCGGCAGTTCCAGGAGGCGCTCGAAGATTTGCTGTTCGGCGAGGAAGGCAAGGGTGCGCTCCAGCGTCCACTCCTCCGGTTGCGGTTGGACGAACCACACCTGCTGCTCGGCCTCGTTGTCGTCAGCTGTCCGCTGAGCGAGTTGGAGGGCCAGGTGCTGGGCGAGCTGGTCCAGGTAGCGGGCTGACCCGAGGCTGGTGCCGGTGCTGGACCAGCGGCCGGCAAGGTCGATGTCAGTGGCTTCGTGCACCTCTGCCACCCGTCCCGCGAGGCCGAGCCACCGGCTGGTGACCCGCCCGTCGTCGGCCTGGTCCATTGCGAACAGCGACCGGACGGCGGTGAGACGGTCCCCGTCCAGGACGGGCGTCGTGGCCTGGGTCTGCAGGACGAGCCACACGAAGGCGGCGAAGTCCGCAGCGACGCTGTCCGCCAGGGCGAAGACCCCGTCGGCCTGTTCACGCATCTTGTCCTCGGCGTCGGCGAGGGCGGCCAGGGCCTCGTTGGTCAGCAGTGCGGAAACGACCTTGAGCTGCTCCGTGTCAGGGTTGAGGGTATCGAATTCGGCTGGCTTGGGTGGATAAGGGCGGGTCAGGAGGATCCATCCCTCACTTTCCCGACCGGCACGCCCCGCGCGGCCGACTGCGTTGACGAGTTCGGCTGGACTCAGGCTGCGCTGGTTTTCGTAGACAAGATGATCCCCCTGGACCTTGCTGTGCACGATGACTGTGCGTACGGGCAGGTTCACCCCGTCGGTGAGGGTGCTTGTGCTGGCGATCGCTACAAGTTGGTCGCTTCGCAGGGCGTTTTCGACGGCTTGGAGGACGTCGTCGGGGAGGTCACCGTGGTGGTAGGCGACGCCGCGACGCGTACAGCGGACCAGCGGGTGCTCAGGCCCGAGGGTGTCTGCCAGGTACTCGGAGAGCGCGGCGGCCGCGGGGCGGTCTTCGAGGTGTTCTGCGATGGCGAGTGCGGTGTTGCGGGCCTCCTTCTTGGTGCCGACGACCATCAGGACGCTGCCGGCCGAGGTGAGCGACGCGGCGCCGGCCGCGAAGACCTTGTAGTCCGCGATGCCGCCGGACAGGCGAGTCTTGGAGTTCCACTCGTTCGGGTAACCGGAGGCGAATCGCCGCTTACCGACCTCACCTGTGGTCAGCCGTGCGATCGCGGACGTGGCGGTCGGTCGGACATCCAGGCGGGCTGCGACCGGCACAGTGGCACGCCATCGGGAAGGTTGATTTGCTGACGGCGACCGTTGCTCCAGCGCGGCCTCATCGGAGATCAGCTGCGGGTAGAGAAGCCCGTGCAACCGGCGGGGGCCCCGCCAGGTGTCGGTGAAATACACCTCGTTTGCTGGCCGCTCCGGATCAAGCCACGAGGCGATGTCGCCCCGGTTGCCGACCGCCGCCGACAGCAGCACCAGCCGGACGTTGCTCGTACTCGCCCGCAGGAGCCCAAGCAAGCTCTCCAGGATGAAGCCCCGTCGGCCCTGCGCGAGGTGGTGCGCTTCGTCCACCACGATCAGCCCGACGCCGTCCAGCGCAGCCTCCGGGTCACTGCGGATCATGTGCATGAGTCGCTCCGGCGTCACGATCTCCACGTCACTGCCTTCCGACTCCCGCTCGGAGGACAACGGGAAGTCCGGCTGCTCCGCCGCCAAGCGCCGCTCCAGCATGCGCAGTCGGCCCCGCAGAGCCGAGCGCATCTCCCGCCCGAGGCTGCGCATCGGCGACACATACAACACCCGCCCAGATCGCTGCGCCAGATGCGAGCAGATCACCAGCTGGGCCATCAGCGTCTTGCCCGCGCTGGTCGGCACGCTGATCAGGCTGCGCGGCGTCGAAGGGTCGACCGGGTTCCCTCGCTCCAACCTCAGCAGCTGGCGCTGCGGAGGCCACAAGGTCATCACCGGCGGTTGTGACAGCGCGAAGCTCCGGGCAACCGCCGGGGGCGTCCCCGGGGGCAGCAGCGAGTACAGGCTGCTGGCCTCCATCTCCGGACACAGGTCAAGGAGGTGCGCAGCCACCCACCTTGCCAGCCGGTCACCGCGGCCTGCCCGCTCGTGCATCACATCATCGAGCAGCCGCTGCGCTGCCGTAAGGTTCTGCTCCTCCCCAAAGGCCAGAAACTGGTACAGGCGGAAGACTGCGTCTACGACTGCCTCTGCCGGGCCGTACATGGTGCCCGCCAGTGACTCGCGGCGCATCGCCTGCCGTAGCTCCCTGAACTGCCGCCGCCAAACGCGCAGCGTTCGACCCACTGCCGGCCGGTCGAAGCCGAGGAAGACCACCCCGGCCTCCACCGCCAGGGTGCCAATATGAGAGCGGAGCGCGCCGCTGTAGTCCACGAGGTCCTGCACTTGACGGTAGACCGCGGTGGCGTTCGGGTCCTGCTCGCTCCGCCGGTAGCCCGCCTGAGCGGCGAAAGCGATCTGAAGTCTGTCGGCAGCGGGCCGCCGGTCGTCACCCAGCGCGAGGTCCAACAGGTGCGCGCTGACCGCAAAGGCCTGCCGGATGCGCCCTGCGTCAAATCCAGGAACCTCCGGATCGAGCGCCGCCAGCCCATGCAGATACCACGCCGTACCGAGCAGCTCGTCCGTGATATCGCGCTCGTCGCGGAACGCGGCGACCTCCATCTCGGTCATCTTCGCCAGAAGATCCTGCGCGCTTGGGAGCACACCACCAGGCCGGTAATCACCGAGCGCCGACGCGAGCACAGCTGGATCTAGAGTGCGCTCCACACGTACTCCCTCACGTCCTTGGCAAAGTTTTCGAGATCGTCGACCGCTACCACCAGGCCTTGCAGGGCCCCATCATGGGTGTGGGTGGTGAAATGCATGTGAGACCGCTCGAACGCCGTCTCGGGAACGTCCGTGGCATTCAGCGCCAGGCTGACACCGCCGCTGCCCGATTCTTGCGCGTCCACCCACTGCCGCGTCAGCGAGCTGACGAACGCCCGGGTATCCGGAGCAAGACACCGCCCGCCCCAAGACATCTGGCCCAGGTATTTCGCTCCATTGTTGTTCAGCTGCTGCCAGGCGCCACGGATGGTGTCGCTCGGCTTGGCAGCGGTACCGGTGAACTTCTTCATCTCCCACAGCCTGAAAACAAACTCCACAGCGCCATCCTCTACGCGGTGGATGATCAGCCCATCCGGGCCGCTGTCAGTCACCGTCGAAGAAGGTGGATCAAGGATCTCCACGCGTTGTCCGGGCTCGAGGGTGAGGTCCCGTGTCAAGAGGTACCAGAGCCACTCACCTATGTAACCGGTAACGCCAGTGATGTCGTTGGCTTCGAATACCGGAGCCGCGACGTTCAGGACGTGCTCTCGGTCCTTGTCGACAAGCTTCGCGCCTGTTACGGCAGCCTCACGCCACAGCTCGAAGGCGAGAGTGTCCAGATCTGCCCGGGCAACCATGATCTCATCCGCGATAATCCAGGCCGCCGCTGCTCGGTCTATAGGTTCCTGTCCGATGGTCATCACTAGGTCCCAAGGGCACACCTGATCACGGCCGCGCGGCTCGCGGCGCGTCAAATCAATGAGGCGGCCGCCGATCGACTCGGCGCGTTTCATTGCCTGCCCTGCAGAAACTCGCAACTCGCCCTCACCCCCATCCCCCGGCCCGGTGCCAGGCCGCGAGGGCAAGACACTGTCCATACGATCACCCTACCTACCCGTGAAAACTCCTTCATCTACTGTCGTGAATACCTGCAGAAGGCCACGACTCCCAGGCGGATTCAACTGATCGTCGCGACGGCTCGTGGGTGGAATGGACGATGAGCGTTGGTCCGCAGCAGCACCAGGTTCGTGAGTCTCGGGGTCAGGTCACCGCTACGTGCCACGATGACGCGTCACATGAGGAAAACGGGGGCGACGAAAGCCATGAGGTACGACCAAAGCTGGGCGGACAAGCTCGATGAGGCGATGCTCGAAGTGCTGCTGGCGGAAAGCGCAGTAGAGTCACTGGGGCAGTGGCTAGCCGACCCGGAGCGCGGCCAGCGGTACGCGAACGGAAGTGGCCCGGCGTGGCTTGGTGGTCAGCCGGAGGACTCGGATGCGCGGCCGGACCCCAGGCTGCGTCGCGAGGCCGGAGACATCGGGCCGATGGCGGTTTACCTCGTCGACCAGACGCGGTCGGCGTGACACGACCGACATCGGACGTTGCGAGGCCACTTCGGCGACAACCCTTCGTGAGGGCTGACGGATAATCAGATTTCACTGACGTACTGTCAATCAATCAAGATCATCTTGCACGTGCGTTGCACAAGGTGCTGAAAAACAACAGTGATCAGTGGAGGACTGCGAAGGTAGGTATCCGCAGGTCAGCTGGCATGTTGAGGTGTCGTGCCCCTTGCCCCCAAGGGGCACGACACCGCGCCGGTCAGATGTCCCGGAAGATCTCGATCTGCGCGCCCACGGAGTTGAGCCGCTCCGCCAGCTCCTCGTAACCGCGGTTGATGACATACACATTGCGCAGTACGGAGGTCCCCTCGGCCGCCATCATCGCGAGCAGGACGACCACGGCGGGCCGCAGCGCCGGCGGGCACATCATCTCGGCCGCGCGCCACCTGGTGGGGCCCTCCACCAGGACCCGGTGCGGGTCCAGGAGCTGGAGGCGGCCGCCCAGCCGGTTGAGGTCCGTCAGGTAGATCGCGCGGTTGTCGTAGACCCAGTCGTGGATGAGTGTCTTGCCCTGCGCCGCGGCGGCGATGGCCGCGAAGAACGGCACGTTGTCGATATTGAGACCGGGGAACGGCATCGGGTGGATCTTGTCGATCGGGGCCTCCAGCTTGGAGGGCCGGACCGTCAGATCGACCAGCCGGGTACGTCCGTTGTCCGCCGGGTACTCCGTCGTGCGGTCGCAGTCGACGCCCATCTCCTCCAGCACCGCGAGCTCGATCTCCAGGAACTCGACCGGTACCCGGCGGATCGTCAGCTCGGACTCCGTCACCACGGCGGCGGCGAGCAGGCTCATCGCCTCGACCGGGTCCTCGGAGGGGGAGTAGTCGACATCGACGTCTATGTGCGGGACGCCGTGCACGGTCAGCGTCGTCGTACCGACGCCGTCGACCCGTACGCCCAGCGCCTCCAGGAAGAAGCACAGGTCCTGGACCATGTAGTTGGACGAGGCGTTGCGGATGACGGTCGTGCCGTCGTGGCGGGCCGCGGCCAGCAGCGCGTTCTCCGTCACCGTGTCGCCGCGCTCGGTCAGCACGATGGGCCTGTCCGGGGTCACCGAGTGGTCTATCTGGGCGTGGTAGAGACCCTCGGTCGCGGCTATCTCCAGGCCGAACCGACGCAGCGCGATCATGTGCGGCTCGACGGTCCTGGTGCCGAGGTCGCAGCCGCCCGCGTACGGCAGCTTGAACTGGTCCATGCGGTGCAGCAGCGGGCCGAGGAACATGATGATGGACCGGGTCCGCCGGGCGGCGTCCGTGTCGATGGCGGCCATGTCGAGCCGGGCCGGCGGGACGATCTCCAGATCGGTCCCGTCGTTGATCCATCGGGTGCGCACGCCGATGGAGTTCAGCACTTCGAGGAGGCGGTAGACCTCTTCGATCCGGGCGACCCGGCGCAGTACCGTACGGCCCTTGTTGAGCAGCGAGCCGCAGAGCAGGGCCACGCAGGCGTTCTTGCTGGTCTTGACATCGATCGAGCCGGACAGTCGGCGCCCGCCGACGACCCGCAGATGCATCGGCCCGGCGTAGCCGAGCGACACGATCTCACTGTCGAGTGCTTCACCGATGCGCGCAATCATCTCAAGGCTGATGTTCTGATTGCCGCGCTCGATGCGGTTCACGGCGCTCTGGCTGGTGGCGAGCGCCTCCGCGAGCTGACTCTGTGTCCAGCCGCGGTGCTGACGGGCGTCGCGTATGAGCTTGCCGATGCGTACGAGGTAGTCGTCTGGCATGGCGCCAGGTTATCTCAGATATGAGATGAAGATCGTGCGGGGGTGTGGCATTCGGGTGATGGGTGCGATGGGAGGAGGTGAGAAGGGGAAGTGTGGGGGATGGTGGGGGAGGTGGGCGACGGCCGTTGCCGCGGTGGCCCGTCTCCGATTCCGGGTACGTGTCGGCCGTTCCCATGGTCCGCCCGGTGTGGCGGTCCGGCACGCGGGGCGCGTCCGTCCGGGTGTCACACCGCGGACAGCGTGATCCTGCTGGGGTGCGGCGGGTCTCCCCGAGTTGGTGCGTCCCGGCGGCATTCCCTCGCCGGGCGCACCGCCTGTGTCTGCATCACAAACAAAGACCGCCACCGCATCCTCGAATCAGCGGAACGCGGCACGCTCGTCGCCGTATTCAAAGAAGTAATAAATACCTGCGGACACGCAGCGCCATCGAGTAACGGGATGCCTCGCGCTCGCAACACTGTGATGTCCACTCATCCGTGACGTGGAAGGTGCTCACTCCGGGAGAGCGAGGCGCCGATCGGCCGACCAGGAGTGATTGACATTGGAAAAGTCTGAATTCCTTACCGACCTGAACACCGGCACCGGTCATTCTGTGATGAAGAAGCTGCCAGAGGTCACCCTGGCCTTCTGGATCATGAAGATCGCCGCGACGACGCTCGGCGAGACGGCCGGCGACCTGTTCGCCCAGACCCTCGGGCTCGGCTACTTCCTCACCACGGTAGCGCTGTTCCTGATCTTCGTCGTCACGCTGGTCGTGCAGCTGAGGTCCACCCACTACAACCCCTACTTCTACTGGACCGTCATCCTGTCCACCAGCATGGCCGGTACCACGATGTCCGACTTCATGAACCGTGACGCAAGCTCGAAATACCTTTCCGGCGGGACCGCGTCGCTGGGCTGGGGGCCGCAAGGGCTCGGACTGGGGTACCCCACGGGAGCCGCGATCCTGATCTCGCTCCTGATTGCCATCTTCGTCATCTGGAAGTTCACCGGGATGACGTTCGCCATCCGCGACATCGTCACCTTTCGCGGGGAGGCTCTCTTCTGGTCGGCGATTCTCGTCTCGAACACGCTCGGCACTTCCATGGGTGATTTCCTGTCCGACAGCTCCGGACTCGGCTATGCGGGTGGCGCGCTTCTCGTCACCGGGCTGCTCGCGGTGCTTCTCGCACTCATGCGGGTGCCTGTTGTGCCGAACGTCCTGCTGTTCTGGATCGCGTTCGTGCTCACGCGCCCTCTCGGGGCCACCGTCGGTGACTTCCTCACCAAGCCTGTCGCCAAGGGGGGCCTCGACCTCGGAACGGCTGGCTCGTCGGTCGCGCTCCTCGCGCTTCTCCTCGGTCTCGTGGCCCGCGCTCATGTGCGGGAGCGGAGGCGCATCGTGCCGCGCAACGAGGTGCTGGCCGAGAACTCCTGACCACGGTCGGCAGCTGGCTCAGGCGGCTGCCGTGCGTTGCCGGGCGGACGACCGCCGCGCCGCAGCGCCGTGCCGAGGGGGCCGGTGCGAGACGGGCGGCATCGTACGGGCTGTCCTTTGACAGCGAATTCAGTCGCTCGGCTCACGCTGACCTGCGTCGACTGGGCTGGATGGCAAGCGAGCGCCCCCGCCTGGTCGAGATCCGTGACAACCTCCTTGCCCGCATCACCGAAGCCGAACGGGAAGGCTGGCTGGGCGAACTCGAAGGACTCGAAGTCGGTCTCGCCGGCGCGCAGGACAAACTCGCGCAACTCGAGGCCGAGTAGACCCGCCGGGGCGATGTCGTGGACCTCGGAATCCCCACGTCCGCGACATCGCGGGCCGCGACAGCACTTCCACCGCGCGGCCCGGGTGACACCTCCCGGTATCCGATCGGCCTTGAGCAGGCGAGATGCACTTGGCCTCCGCGGAGGTCATCAACGCCGGGCGATCTCCTCCACCCGGGCGTGGAGGCGTTCGACGTGGTGCTCGGACTCCGGCTTCATCAGGACGCTGCGGAGGATACGCGCGCCGTCGGCGTCTGCGGTGATCTTGGGATGGCGTGCGGTGAACGCCTCGCTGCCGGCTTTGAGGGTGCTCAGGAAGACCGGGTCGGGACTGGTCATCCCGTCGGCGAGGATGCGCGCGGACGCGGTGTCGATGCCGGTCAGGGTGGCGGGGGCGACGACGGGGAAGTAGCTGACGATGTCGAGCTCAGGCTGCTGGTAGAGCTCCAGGACGTCGGACGTGTCGATCAGCTCCGCCCAACTCAGGGCCGCTCGCCGGCCGGCGGCCAGTACTCGGCCGAGTCCGTCGGGGGTGGGCGGCAGGAGCTGGAACGTGAGCCACAGAGCGGCGGCGGAGGCGCCAGCGCGAGAGCATTCGAGGCTGATCTCGCCGAGGTGGAGTTCGGTGGAGGTGAAGTAGGTGTAGGGCGAGTCGTGGAGGTAGAAGCGGCCCACCTCGGGGTCGCGGAACAGGACGGCTCCGCAGCCGTAGGGCTGGAGGCCGTGCTTGTGCGGGTCGACCACGACCGAGTCGCACCGCGCGATCGCCCGCCACGGCTCGGGCGGAAGCCCTTCGGCTCCTTCGAGGCCGGCCAGCAGGGTGAAGAAGCCGCCGTAGGCGGCGTCGACGTGGACGCGGACGCCGTGGCGCTCGGCGAGGGGCAAGGCCTCGTGGAGGGGATCCACGGCGCCCAGTCCGGTGGTGCCTGTGGTGAGCACGACGGTGCCCACCTCTCCCGCCCGCAGCAGGTCTTCGAGTGCGCCGAGGTCCATGCGGCCCCGGTCGTCGGTGAGTACGGGGTGGCCCTTCATACCGAGGACGTGGCACATGCGGCCGTGGGTGTAGTGGGCGTCGGCGCTGTAGGCGATGCCCCGGTCGGGGTGGAGTTCCCGGGCGACGAAGAGGGCTTCGAGGTTGGCGATGGTGCCGCTGGTGGTGAGGTGCCCGAGGTGGGTGTCGTAGCCGAACATCTCGGCGAGCCGTGCGACGGCCTCGCGTTCCATCGCCGCCGTGGCGGGGCCGCCGTCCAGGGCGTGGTTGTTGGGGTTGATCAGCATCGCGGCGAGGTGGCCGACCACCGCGGCGGGGTGTGGGGGCTTGAGCATCTGGCCCGCGTAACGCGGATGGAAGAAGGGGTAGTTGTCCTTGAGCCGTCCGGTGAGCTCCTCGAAGGCGGCGGCGAAGCGGTCGTTGTCGACCTCGATGGACGGGTGGGGCTGGTAAGGGCCGAAGGTGTCGGCCCAGTCCTGTATCGCGTCAGTGGCTCGGCCGAGCCAGTGCTTCAGGTCCACTGATCTCCCTCTCTCTGGTGGGGCGCGCCCACCATACGATTTAGTTGAGTAGTCAGCAATTGATTGCTCAGTATTCGATGTGTGAGTAGGTGACCTGGCAGTAAACTTCGGCAGATGGACGCCGTGAACCAGCGGGACCAGGAAGCCGCCTCCCGTGCCGCCAGCAGCCCGCTCGTACGCGACTTCGGGCTGCTGATCAAGTCCGCCACCCGCCTGGAACGGCGGATCGACGCCGAGGTGCGGCGGGAGTGCGGGATCAGCCACACGATGCTGGAAGTGCTGCTACGGCTCTGCCGGCAGCCCGGCGAGGAGGTTTCCCAGCGCCACCTCGCCGACGACCTCACGCTCACCAGCAGCGGCACCACCCGGCTGATCGACCGCATGGAGGAAGCGGGGCTGGTCCGCCGCGTGCCGTCACCCGGGGACCGCAGGGTAGCCCTGGTGGAACCGACCGATGAGGGCCGAACCGTGTTCCTCCAGGCCGTGGCCGTCCATGCCCGCACGGTGGAGGACTACTTCGTCAAGCCAGTGGACTCCGAGGACTACGTACGGATGACGCGGGCGCTCGGCGAGATCGACAGGGCCCTGCGCGCGGCTGCCGAGTGACATGACCGGCCGCCCTGTGCAGGGTCTGCCGCTGCTGGACTGTGTGACGGCCCGGTTCGAGGACGTGGCGCCGGTGATATCCGGCACCCCCAGTGCGATCACCCGCACGACTGGGTTCACTGAGACAGGAGGCGGAACGACTGGGTTCGCTGAGTAAGCGACTCGGTTGGATGAGAGCGGACAGCCGGGCATGACCGTTCCGCGGTGATGTACTAGAGTTATCTCGACATCGAGATATCTGCCGAAGGTGCACCGCGCCGCCGAACGGTAAGGGTTACCTAACTAAGCCTTACTTTAGCGGATGGTCGAGGAGCCGTAGGCGGCACCACGCGGCGCCCGCCGTAATGAGGCGCGGCGCGGTGGTACGCGCACATTGATGAAGGAGACTGTCGTGTCGGCGAACAGCTTCGACGCCCGCAGCACGCTGCGCGTGGGCGACGAGTCGTACGAGATCTTCAAGCTGGACAAGGTCGAGGGCTCCGCGCGCCTCCCTTACAGCCTGAAGGTGCTGCTGGAGAACCTGCTCCGCACCGAGGACGGCGCGAACATCACCGCCGACCACATCCGGGCGCTGGGTGGCTGGGACTCCCAGGCCCAGCCCAGCCAGGAGATCCAGTTCACGCCGGCCCGCGTGATCATGCAGGACTTCACCGGTGTTCCGTGTGTCGTGGACCTCGCCACCATGCGTGAGGCCGTGAAGGAGCTCGGCGGCGACCCGGCGAAGATCAACCCCCTCGCGCCGGCCGAGCTGGTCATCGACCACTCCGTCATCGCGGACAAGTTCGGCACCAACGACGCGTTCGCCCAGAACGTCGAGCTGGAGTACGGCCGCAACAAGGAGCGCTACCAGTTCCTGCGCTGGGGCCAGACGGCCTTCGACGAGTTCAAGGTCGTCCCCCCGGGCACCGGCATCGTCCACCAGGTCAACATCGAGCACCTGGCCCGTACGGTCATGGTCCGTAACGGCCAGGCGTACCCCGACACCCTCGTCGGCACCGACTCGCACACCACCATGGTCAACGGCCTCGGCGTGCTCGGCTGGGGCGTCGGCGGCATCGAGGCCGAGGCCGCGATGCTCGGCCAGCCGGTCTCCATGCTCATCCCGCGCGTCGTCGGCTTCAAGCTGACCGGCGAGCTGAAGCCCGGCACCACCGCCACCGACCTCGTGCTGACCATCACCGAGATGCTCCGCAAGCACGGCGTCGTCGGCAAGTTCGTCGAGTTCTACGGTGAGGGCGTCGCCGCCACCTCCCTCGCGAACCGCGCCACCATCGGCAACATGTCGCCGGAGTTCGGCTCCACCGCCGCGATCTTCCCGATCGACGACGAGACGCTGAAGTACCTGCGCCTGACCGGCCGTGACGAGCAGCAGGTCGCGCTCGTCGAGGCGTACGCCAAGGAGCAGGGCCTCTGGCTCGACCCGGCCGCCGAGCCGGACTTCTCCGAGAAGCTGGAGCTCGACCTCGCCACGGTCGTCCCCTCCATCGCCGGCCCGAAGCGCCCGCAGGACCGCATCGTCCTCGCCAACGCCTCGCAGCAGTTCGCGCAGGACGTCCGCAACTACGTCTCCGAGGACGAGGAGGCCGGCAAGGAGTCCTTCCCGGCGTCCGACGCCCCGGCCTCCAGCAACGGTGTGCCGTCGCGTCCGACCACGGTCACGGCCCCCGACGGGACGACGTACGAGATCGACCACGGCGCCGTCACCGTCGCCGCGATCACGTCCTGCACCAACACCTCGAACCCGTACGTCATGGTCGCCGCGGCGCTCGTGGCCAAGAAGGCGGTCGAGAAGGGCCTGACCCGCAAGCCGTGGGTCAAGACCACGCTCGCCCCGGGTTCCAAGGTCGTCACCGACTACTTCGACAAGGCGGGCCTGACCCCGTACCTCGACAAGGTCGGCTTCAACCTCGTCGGCTACGGCTGCACCACCTGCATCGGCAACTCCGGCCCGCTGCCGGAGGAGGTCTCCAAGGCGGTCAACGAGCACGACCTGGCCGTGACCTCGGTGCTCTCCGGCAACCGTAACTTCGAAGGCCGGATCAACCCCGACGTCAAGATGAACTACCTGGCGTCCCCGCCGCTGGTCGTCGCGTACGCCATCGCCGGCTCGATGAAGGTCGACATCACCAAGGACGCCCTGGGCATCGACCAGGACGGCAAGCCGGTCTACCTCGCGGACATCTGGCCCACCGAGGCCGAGGTCAACGACGTCGTCGCCAACTCCATCGGCGAGGACATGTTCAACAAGTCCTACCAGGACGTCTTCGCGGGCGACGCCCAGTGGCAGGCGCTGCCGATCCCGACCGGCAACACCTTCGAATGGGACCCGCAGTCCACCTACGTGCGCAAGCCCCCTTACTTCGAGGGCATGACGATGGAGACCACCCCGGTCTCCGACATCACCGGCGCCCGCGTCCTGGCGAAGCTGGGCGACTCGGTCACCACCGACCACATCTCCCCGGCCGGTGCGATCAAGGCCGACACCCCGGCCGGCACGT
The DNA here is from genome assembly GCF_044455345.1 of Streptomyces sp. NPDC051286. Lineage (NCBI taxonomy): Bacteria > Bacillati > Actinomycetota > Actinomycetes > Kitasatosporales > Streptomycetaceae > Streptomyces > Streptomyces sp. NPDC051286. The sequence goes on from NZ_JBITER010000029.1 coordinate 77,498, forward strand.
ACCTGACGGAGCACGGCGTCGAGCGCCGCGACTTCAACTCGTACGGCTCGCGCCGCGGTAACCACGAGGTCATGATTCGCGGCACGTTCGCGAACATCCGCCTGCGCAACCAGATCGCCCCGGGCACCGAGGGTGGCTACACCCGCGACTTCACCCAGGCCGATGCGCCGGTGTCGTTCATCTACGACGCCTCGCAGAACTACCAGGCCGCCGGCACCCCGCTGGTCATCCTGGCGGGCAAGGAGTACGGCTCCGGCTCGTCCCGCGACTGGGCCGCCAAGGGCACCGCGCTCCTCGGCGTCAAGGCCGTCATCGCCGAGTCGTACGAGCGCATCCACCGCTCGAACCTCATCGGCATGGGCGTCCTCCCGCTCCAGTTCCCGGAGGGCGCGACCGCCGAGGCCCTCGGCCTCACCGGCGAGGAGACCTTCTCCTTCACCGGCGTGACCGAGCTGAACAACGGCACCACGCCGCGCACGGTGAAGGTCTCCACCGACACCGGTGTGGAGTTCGACGCGGTCGTCCGCATCGACACCCCCGGTGAGGCGGACTACTACCGCAACGGCGGCATCATGCAGTACGTGCTCCGCAGCCTGATCCGCAAGTAGGGATCGGCGCACCACGGCGGAAGGGCCGCATCCCCGGTGACGGGGATGCGGCCCTTCGTTGTGCTCGGGGTGTTCCCGGCTACCGGACGGCTCAGAAGAGCAGGCGGTACGTGTTCCAGCCGGAGGTACCGATCCTCACCTTTGCCTTGAACGGGGCTGCCGCGTTGCCGGTGCCCTGGTAGCTCCACAGAGCCCCGGTCGTGTCGCGCGCGATGAGGTCGGTCTTGCCGTCGAGGTTCAGGTCACCGCTGGAGATGAGGTAGTTGTACGTGTTCCAGCCGGCGCCGATCTTGGTACGGGTGGCGAACGGGGCCTTGTAGTTGCCCGTGCCCTTGTACAGCCAGAGGACTCCGGCCTTGTCGCGGGCGACGATGTCGTTCTTGCCGTCACCCGTCAGGTCGCCGTTGCCGGCGAGCTGGGTGTAGATGTCCCAGCCGCTGCCGACCTTGTAACGGCTCGTCAGCTTGCCGTTGCCGTAGTTCAGGTAGAGGTACAGATTGCCGCTGCTGTCGCGGCCGAGCAGATCGCCCGCGCCGGCGCCGCCCAGGTTGCCCGGGGAGACCAGCTTGTTGTAGATGTTCCAGCCGCTGCCGACCTTGGTCTGGGTCGTGACGTCGAAGTTCTGGTAGTAGAGGGTCGAGCCCTCGCGGGACCAGATGCCGTCCGCGTCCCCGTCGGACCCGTTGTCCACCTGCAGAACGGAGTTGACGGGCTTCCAGCCGTCACCGGCCTTGACGCGGGCGGTGAGGCCACCCGTGCCGGTGGGCGTGTACGAGTACGCGGTGCCGGTCGAGTCGATGCCGTAGAGGGCGAAGACCGGGGTGGTCGCAGCGGCGTCGGCCGCTGCCGCACTGGGCTGCGCGGTGTCGGCACCCAGGGAGGGCTGGGCGCTCGGGGCGTCGGCGGCGACCGCGGAGGTGCCGGTTCCGACGAGGGCGGCGGTGAGTGCCGCGGCCGCTGCGCGGGCGGCTATGCGTCTGTGCTTACGGCCAGAGGTTTTGGCCACGAAGTACTCCATGGATCGGGATGAGTTGTGGCCCGCCCGCGAGCGCAGGCGGGCCACATTTTTTCACCCGAATGGTGTCATGGCCTCAGGTGGGAGAACTGCCATTTGATAAAAAGAGCAGGCTATATGTGTTCCAAATGTGTTGTACGGTGCGGCGGCGCTGCCGGTGTCCGCGTACAGAGAGAGGGTGCCCGATGCGTCCCGGCCGACCAGCCTCGTTGTTTCACGGCGTTGGCCGGTTGATCTCGCGTCCGTGATGTCGCGTTGATCCCTGGCCGGGGACGGTTCCGGTCAGGGGTGCGCATCGGCTGTCGTGCCGGATGACG